>CAZLYS010000081.1:0-10157 GCA_964563415.1 uncultured Halomicronema sp. | reverse complement strand
TACATGGCGGCCTTGGTGGCGGTGCAGCATAACCCCGTCATTGCCGTCTTCTATAAACGGCTCTTGGCCCGAGGCAAAGCCAAGAAAGTGGCTCTCATCGCCTGCGCTCACAAGCTCTTAGGCATCCTCAATGCCTTAGTCACTCAGCAACAATCCTGGCAAAATCCGCTGGCAAACACGCCGGCTTAGGCCACTTTGCTGGGGACGAGGGGTTGACAATCAAGATAATCGCTAAAGCCTGATCACAGATCGCTGTTTGGTGGTCAATAACACCTGAACTTATCCAAAGCCTTTGCTACGAGTACTATTAGGTTCCACGCACAAGCAGTGATTAAGTTGCGCTCGTAGCGCATCATGGTCTAGATTCTGGCCAATTAACACGACCTGATTTTTAGGGTTACCTTTCCATTCATCGTCGTCTAGCGAAAAGCGCTTGCCGCTGAGATGGAAAATGTGTCGCTTGGGGCTTTCTTCAAACCAGAGAATGCCTTTAGCGCGAAAAATATTGTCCGGTAGTTGATTATCGAGAAAGTGCTGAAACTTGCGAATGGCGAACGGGCGATCGCTCTCGAAAGAAATTGAGGTAAAACCATCAACGGCTAAGTGGTCAGAGTGGTGATGATGGTCATGATCGTGGTCATGCTCACAATGGCCATGCTCATGATCGCAGTCGCTATGGTCATGATGATCGTGCCCGTGATGGTTATGGTCATGATCGTGACTGTGCCCATGATCGTGACTATGATCATGGGCTTGCTCTTGGCCAAAGTACTGGTCAGACTCAAACAGACCAACACTCAAGATTAATGGCAAAGGAACCTCTGAGCGTGTTGTCCGAATAATGCGGGCCCCTTCTTTGACATCCCGAATTTTAACTTCGAGTGAATCGAGAGCAGTTTGATCGACAAGGTCAGCTTTATTCAGTAGCAGGATATCGCCATAAGCAATCTGGTTATACGCCGCCTGACTGTTAAATAAATCGAGGCTGTAGTTTTCAGCGTCGACAACGGTAATGATGGAGTCGAGCCGAGTCAAATCTCTTAACTCTGTACCTAAAAAGGTCAGCGCGATCGGGAGTGGATCAGCTAACCCTGTTGTTTCAACCACTAAATAATCAATTTTGTCTTTGCGCTCTAAGACCTTATACACGGCATCCATCAAATCATTGTTAATGGTGCAGCAAATGCAGCCGTTGCTAAGCTCGACCATCGTGTCGTCGCTATCTTCAGCCGTGATCAGTAGGTCGTTGTCGATACCAATTTCGCCAAACTCATTCACTAGTACGGCGGTTTTGAGCCCTTCTTGATTGCTCAAAATATGGTTAAGCAGGGTCGTTTTACCACTCCCTAAAAAGCCAGTAATGATAGTGACGGGCATACCGTGCTTGGTATCTTCCATACTTGGGGCTGGATTAGACGTAACCACTGAAGTCATAAGCTACTGCCTGAATTCGCGACACTTTCTATCATAATGTCGATTTTGTCAGGCGACTGCGATCGCGTTGGCAGGATTGCGAGGTCGTGACAGGACATGAACAAGGGACTCTCAGCCCAGTGTGGTCATTACCATCAAAATCATTTAAGGACGGCTGGATACAACAGAGTTCTTGATTTATGTCAAAAAAAAACGGAATTGCGATCGCTCACAATTCCGCCTTAGAGACTCTAATGAAATCAGGAATTACATCAAACCGATTTGAGACAGAATGCCTTGACCTGTAAGTAATTCAGTGGTTACACCGATGATGAAGCCCATCATGGCCAGGCGACCATTCCAAGTTTCTGCAAAATTAACGAATCCGAATTTATTTGCGTTTTCCATGACAGTTAACTCCTAACGCTTAGATTTGAAACTAGCTCAAGCGCTTGTTACATACCGTAACGTAAACAGCTTTAACTGTGGGCTTTGCTATCGATGGATTTTTTGATGCTGATCATGAGATTGGTTAATGGTTCTTTGGCGTGAGGGCGATCACGATTTCTTGAACCTCAAGATGTCTGAGGCATGCGTTTTTACTGTCAGGTTGTTTTTGCTAGGTCAGTTGGTGAGGCAAAGCGCCGGGCACGGACTCTGTGTAGCAGCGGTCAGGGCACAAAATTCGGCAAGGTTTTGTTTGTGTTCAATCCAACTCTTGAAGTTCAGGATTGCGGTCTCTATGGATTTCAGTCTGCTGAAGCCAGCTTATAAAGCTTTGAGAGTGTTGATTTTTAAGGCTTTTAGCAAGAGTCGGTAGAATCGAGTAAGACAGACTTGATAGGGCCACATGGCGGAACAAGTGGTGCTGCAAATGAGGGCGGTGGCGTTACTTAGAACAGCTCAGCCGTCTTGGCCTCTGGGTTGAAGACATAGCGTTGCTGGCGATCAGTAATGCCGTAGAGATTAAAGGAGATGGTCGGTTCGTCAGTAGAGGGCTGAACCTGGTGAATGGCGCCGGGGGTAAAGGTGATGATGTCACCCGGGGCGAGCGTGATTTCGTCGACCAGTTCAATTTGATGAGGGTGATCGGCTGTGGGGATACGTCGCCAAATGCGATTGGTTTCGTGGCCGCCCAACATCGCGACGACTCCCCAAGTGGCGTGATTATGAATGGTGGATTGACTCCCCGGGTTCCAGGCCACCATCTGGACTGTAAGGGGAAACTGATATTCTCGGTAGAGAAAATGTACTCCCCAACCGGTTTTGGGATCAGGCTCCTTATATTCCATTTGCAACCAATAGGAACTGACCAGCAGTTGGCGCACCATGGGGGCGATCGCAGTCAATCGGCTGACGTCATTGCGTTCAGCGGCCAGTAAGTCTTCTAACTCAGTGAGAAATCGATAGAGCCGATAGGTTTGATCTGACTCTGGCCGCGGCTGACTATCAAGAGTCTGTATCGTGCCTGCGTCTGTTACCAACAAATTGCGATTTTCCATAGCCCTCATTTTGGCAGCCGATGGCTATGGTAGTACTTAACTCTGGTCAGTGGATGAGTAAGGGCTGAGGCAACTTTAAATGGTGGGTAAAATCACAAGTCTGGCGCTAATTACACTGGCCATCTCGGCTTGTGGAGCGGCGTTACAAGACATGCCTATGACGCGCGATCGCTGTGAGGCCCAGGCTGGTTTTGTGTTTGTGCCAGCTGGCGAGTTTATTGCGGGGAGCGATCGCCCAGAGCGAGATTACGGCTATGCCATTTCAGCGGCGGCGGTTGCTGACACTCCCGACGCCATTGCTGAGGCCGAGCAGCGGCTGCGCGATCGGCGCTGGTTTGAGTTTGAAGGCGATCGCCGTCGTGAATTCTCAGAGGCTTTTTGCCTCCAGGCTAATTTGGTGACCCAGCAAGATTACGCCGAGTTCGTTGCCGCGACAGGACATCGTATTCCCGGCATTACGGCTGCGGAATATCAGGAGCAGGGGTTTTTGGTGCATCCTTACGAGGACGTGGTGCCCTATCTTTGGCAAGACGATGCGTTTCCTTCAGAGTTGGGGGATCACCCCGTCGTGTTGGTGTCTTATGACGATGCGGTGGCTTATGCTGAATGGCGCGGCGAGCAAGATGGGGTCAGCTATCGCCTGCCCACTGCCGATGAGTGGGAAAAAGCAGCGCGGAGCGAGGATGGCCGTTACTTTCCCTGGGGGAGCGAATGGCAAGATGAGGCAACTCACTGGGCTGAGTCGGTGCCTTATGGCACCCAAGCGATCGCTCAATATCCCCTCAGCCAAAGTCCTTATGGAGCAGAAGATATGGCTGGTAACGTATTTGAGTACACGTCTACCTTACGTTCTCGTCAGGATGACCAGGTCGCCGTGATGAAAGGCTGCTCATGGGATGATTTACCCGGTTTTTGCCGAGCGGCTTATGAGCACACTCGCCCCGTAGACTCTCGTCACATTTTGTTTGGGTTTCGGCTAGTCATGGTCGCAACTGATTCATAAGTGCAGTTTGGCAGGACCGCCACTTGTAGCGGAACTGTTCTCGCCATGACAGTGAAGACTATGGGCAAAGAGCCGCTAAGACTCTTGAGGGGTAACGACTTTGAGGTCTAGATCGGCAGAGTTTTCGGTGAATTGAAACCAGATATGCTTATTCCCTTTGTGTTGAAAAGAAGGGGTAGAAGCTGGGGACATATCTGGAGCGGGTGCCATGTTGGGCGATGATGAGGGGGCTTGACGCCCAGGAGTAGCAGCTCGTGGGTCATCGCCAGAGCGATGGATCACTGGTGGGTTGTCTTGCGTGTGAGGAAGGTGGGAGTTGCTCATCGCATCAGCACTGAGTGGCCAATCTAGCTGCGGTTCTTGGTTTTGGGATAGGCACTCTCCATTGGGCATGATAGTGAATTCTAGAATGGCCTCTGACAGAGCATTCGCATCAATTCGTGCTCCAAATAAGTTGGCTTTGCTCAGGTTGGCTCCCTTGAGACTGACTCCTGAAAGATTGGCATTGCGTAAGTTGGCTGAAGTCAAGTCAACTTCTAGCATTGAGGCTCCGGCTAGATTTGCGTTGGCGAGGTTGGCACCGACGAGCATTGAGCGGGATAAGAGGGTATGTCCCAGGTTAGCCTGAGTCAGATTGGCCCAGGCGAAATCAGACGCGAGTAAATTAGCATGCTCGAAATTGCTACCGCCAAGAGTAGCCCCTTCAAAGTTGGCGCCAGGTAAGATGGCATGCCGAAAATCGGCTGCTGGCATACAGGCTTTACGAAAACTGATGAAGGGTAGTAATCGCGCCTGTAAGTTAGCGTTTTTAATCAATACACTATCGAAGATGGTTTGCCCCTGGGCTAAAGCAGTTAACAAGTGATGGAGAGTGTGATTGATCATAGGATGCTGCTGCTGATGAGTATGAGTGAGCTGGCATGAGTCCCTGAATGGGTGATCGCGGCGTCACGTCCCTTCGATGCCGAAGTCTCATCACTAGATCAGCTTGATCCGTTCAACGGGTCTGGCTGCAGTTGCAACGACTCGCCATAGTTAAGGAAGCAGTAAATTCAACATAGGTGATAATGCTGGAGTTCCGGTGAATTGGACATGGCATTAGCAAGAACTTAATCAACCATTAAGAAAGCTGTAAACCTTTGAAGAGGCCTGTTACAGCGAGAATTTAGAGTTACTGAACTGAGGGGATGGATGGCGAATACCTATGACTTGATTTATGCCGTAGTGCGTCAAATTCCCTATGGGCAAGTGGCAACCTATGGGCAGGTTGCAGAACTTGCGGGTTTAATCGGCAAACCACGAGTCGTTGGGTATGCTCTGTATCGAGTCACAGATGCTGATGAGATACCGTGGCATCGGGTGATTAATGCGAAGGGAGAAGTGTCGCGATCGCCCCACCGTAATGGCACTGACGATTATCAACAGTCTCTGTTAGAGGCTGAGGGCATCGAGTTTAATGCAGCGGGCAAACTCGACCTCAAACGCTATCGCTGGATTGCCGATACAGACCTCTTAGAAGCCGCGATCGCTCGGGTCTGGCAAACTCTGGAGGCTGCGGATAGCGATGATTAATCCTGCCAACTTGAGCGTTCAGAGTGGCGCAGTGGCTGCCTACGCAATCAAGGGGAACGGTGACATCACCGTTCCCCTTTGCCTTGAGGCCCTGATCCTCAGCCGTTTCCGGCCTGATTAATTGGATTATTGGTAGTAGCGTTCTTCCATCCAGACTCGTAGCGCTGTTTCTTGATCGAAGTAGCGTGTGCAGTTTGAGATGGGATCGTAAACCTTCCAGACTTCTGTCCCGTTTTGCATCGTTTTAGAAACGCGGGGCAATGAGCCTGTCGTGAGCCAATGCATCACATTTTGGCCGAGCTGGTTGAACAAATGCCCCAGTTTGCTCGGGTGATAGGCAGTGGTGTATTGAAGGTGATCAACGATCGCCCCTAATCCGTGACGTGGGTTTGGGAAGAAGGCGGACTTTTTAGCGTAGGTATTCATTAGGCTGACCTCTCAAAACTGGAATGTGTGATCTCATGTGAAGTGGATATGAGTGATCCGCTTTGGCTCTAATCTAGCGAGGGCGCGCGAGAAGACCCACGCATAATGTGCATAGCACCTATGCAGAAAATCGATATATGTTCCATCGATGATTGCGATAGGGTTTGGCTACGGATGTTTACTGGGTTGAGCCATGAATCCTTGGAAGCTGAAGCTATCGCAAATCAGAGCCTTGCTAGCAGTGGCTGAGTATGGCAACTTCAGTGAGGCCGCGCTACAGCTAGACATCACTCAATCGACGGTGAGTCATGCGATCGCCACGCTAGAAAATGAGCTTGGGGTAATGGTATTTCACCGGGGGCGACATGGAGCCCAACTGACCCCCATAGGCGAGCGCATTTTGCAAGATGCTCGTCAAATCCAATCACTGCTAGAAAATATTACCCATGCAGCTGTTCACGAAAGGGGATTAGAAGGCGGAACGGTGCGGATCGCCTCGTTTCGCAGTATTGCCACGCATTTGTTGCCAGAGGCGATCGCCCGCTTGCACCAGGTGTATCCGTCCATCCAAATTTCGCTCCTTGAATTGGATGAGCTGTATCAACTCAAACAGGCTCTGAGCCAGGGGCAGGTCGATGTATGTGTGGCTGAAATGCTCGGTGGTGAAGCATTTGAAACGATCCATATACTTGATGACCACTACGTTGCTCTAATGCCGCCACAGCACGGCCTACGAGATGCGCAACTCACTATCGATGATTTGTATCGATATCCACTGATTTCTTCAAGTTACGACAGTTGTTCGTTTCGTATTCGCGATCGCCTCAGAGAGATAGATAAAAGATTGGAGGTAACTTATCGCATTCGTCATGACTCCTCTATGGCCGGTATGGTGCAGCAGGGACTTGGCATTGCCTTGATGACTGAGCTTGCCGCAAAACCGGTTCCCGATGGGGTCAGTGTTTGTCGATTGCCCTTTCCGCTATTTCGACCCATTGGTGCCACGCTGCTAAAAGAGGCGCTGCATAGTCCCGCCGTCTATGCCTTTTTAGATGCCTTGCAAGGCATTGGGGCGTTTGCTGATGCGCATGTTAGCTGATTAGCCGCTGTTGCCCGATCGCTGAATTACCGTAAAATCCGGGCATAGCGTCACGAGGAAACGGTCAGTGCGATCGCTCTACTTTTTGCTGCCGGGAACAGACGGCAAATTTGCCTGTGGGGGGCTCTTTGCTGAACTCAAAACGGTAGAACTGGCACGACAAGTCTGTGACGTGGCGGTGGTCACCTATGAACAACGAGAACCCCATACCCTGTTTCTGGATGACGTACTGCAACAGGATACGGACAACATTATTTTTGTGGTGAGTTGGGGCTTTCATGTGCCCAAACTGATCCAGCGATTGCAGGGCAGAGCCGTGGTTTATCATGCCCACAGTGCCGGCTATGGCTTTCGATTGCCGAGCCGGGTGCCGATTCTGACGGTGAGTCGCAACACGATGGGCTATTGGGGACAACTGTGTCCCAACTCGCCGATATTCTTTTTGCCCAATCAGATTTCGCCGGAATTTAGCGATCGCGGCGAGTCCCGAGACATCGACGTGCTGGTACAGGTTCGCAAGTCGTCGGAGTACTTGCTCAAACAGTTAGTGCCCGCTTTGCAACCCCAGTGTCATGTGGTGCTACTGGATCGCTTTGTCGAAGACTTAGCGGGACTCTTTAACCGCAGCAAAGTGTATTTATACGACACAGCAGAATACTGGGCACAGTACAAAGTCACCGAGGGGTTTGGTCTACCGCCCATGGAAGCGATGGCCTGTGGCTGCCAGGTGTTTTCGAGTGTGAACGGGGCACTGGCCGATTATCTCGATCCAGGGTTTAACTGTCAGTCAATTGGCACCTATTCGACAACCTATGATCGCGATCGCATTTTGGCGGCGCTTCAAACTCCCGCCCCACAAACATTGCCTGATGACTTTTTTGACCTGTATCGAGAAGACAAAATTGTTTTCCGACTGCGAGAAATCTTGGCTGCGGTCAATCATTTCTTTGATCATGTCGATCAACAGCCATCGGATATTCCTAGCCTGTCATCTCAGCGCATTATGAAGCTACGACTGCAGCGCTTTTATCAAAAAATACGTCAAAAAGTCAGCGGAAAATAATATTAACTGGCGGTATCGCTGTGCCGCTTATGGCTTTCTAGGAAACTGGAATTTGATGGTTTTTCGGCAAATACTGTACGGTTGGTTCGGTGTGAAAACCGCGTATCTATTTGGGAAAGCAACACCTGTGAAAATCGAGTTCACCTGTCAGTATAAGGATGAACTTGAGAGGTGAACTTGATGAAGCGGTTATTTGCGGCCCCCATCGTTAAGTGGTTGAGAAATTTATTGCGCAACTCAAAATATCGTTGGCTAGTCGTTTTAGGTTCTGTTATTTACTTAGTCAGTCCTCTGGATATTTCGCCAGATGTTTTCCCCATTATTGGGTGGATTGATGATGGGTTATTAGCCACGATCGTCGTCGCTGAGTTGACTCAGATAGCCACCGATCGCCGCCGCAAGCGAGTTCAACAAGCTAATCAGAAAACTAATTCTCAAGAATACGAAAATGTCATTGATGTGGAGTCTGTATCAGTCTCCTAATGGCTTTTTCAAACTTGCTAAGCCATTCATATTTTGAGGAAATGACACCATGACAACATCTGTAAAAGAGCACCTGCAAACTGAACTGCAACAAGCCCAGACAGAAAGCAAACAACGAGCCAGTCGCATTGGCGATATTCTAAAAGTTGCTGCCTCCATGACCTTTGAAGAAATCAAAGCGGGCTCGTCAGAGTTGAATGTGTCAACTCGCAAGTCGGTTGCAGAAATCTTAGAAGATTTGCAGGAAGCCCCTGTCACAACCACTCATGTCGTGACTGATGAGGTGAGTTCTGTCGCTGATGCCTCGGCAGAAACGGAAGACAATAGCTCGGCTGCCGAGACCGTTGTCCCAACCTGGAAAACCATTTTGCAAAATGCTCTGACAGTGGTGCGCGATCGCAAGGGCGACTGGTTTCAAGCCTTCCGCAAATCCGTTAACAATAATGCGGCCAAATTTGATCACGATATGACCGATGAGTATGGCGATCTATATCTCAAGGCCAGAAACTTTTTTCAGCGGGTGATTGAGCAGCTCAAATCACAAAGCGCGAATCCTGAAACCGAGTCAACAGCGACGAGTCAACCCGTGACGATTGAAGTTGTCGATGGTGATGCCCCGGTCATTGATGTCACGCCCACTGTTCAACTCACTGACACTGAAGTGTCACGCTAAAGTTTCCAGCCTAGGGATGAGGCGTTGTTGAGGCAATCGTTGTCGGGGCTAAAGTTGTAGGCTGGCAGCACGAGGGCGTCGATTGACACGAGTCGGACTGCTCGTGAGCAAAGCCTCGGCCTGGGCAGAACGCTACTTTTTGCTGATGATGTCGTAGATATACGTTGCCACGGTTATCTTCAAATAGCTCTACGAGGTTAAAATTTTTCCAACAAAATACTCAACACGTCATCAAATCCACCAATGTCTTCAACGTTAATGCTTGCTGTTAGGCTAATCGGGCCAATGCTGGGGCCAATGCTCCTGAAAGAATTGGGGATTGATACAAAGCTGAAGAAGGCGATTTTCCCTAAAACGATGAGTACAGTCTCCCTTGATTTGCTGGGGGGCAAAGCCAACCGTGATGACTCATCGCAGATGGTTGAGCAACTTGCGAAACAAATGGCGGGAGATATTCGCTCGCTTTTTGAAGGCTCCAATAGGCAAATACAGCCATCTAGCAAAGAGCCAATTTTGCTAGCACTGGCACAAACTCTAACCCTCTCGGGCTTAACTCAGGCAAACCTGGCTGAAATTAATTTTGATGCCCAAGCAGTAGAACAACATTTGCTGAAGCTTAACCCAGGCATTGATCGCGATTTTGAAGTATCTGAAAAATCTGTGTATCAGCAAGCGGTGAAGTTGGTCAGCCAGCGTCTTATTGAAGCGGCACCGCAAGTCGAGGGCTATGAGCAAGCAAGAACAACAGAGACTCTGAAGCGACTAGAGACCATCGCTAAAGAGCTTGGGGTAGAACGTGAGCTAGCACGACAGGCTGAAGATAAGTTTGTGGCACGCTATCGCGAAATAGTGACAAACGAGCTAGATCGCTTTGAGGTGTTTGGCTTACCCCGCATGGATGATCTAACACGGCGTCAAAGCCT
>CAZLYS010000080.1:0-10174 GCA_964563415.1 uncultured Halomicronema sp. | reverse complement strand
GACACCAGCCGATTCATTTTTTAGCTAATAATCGTCTGGTCAAGACCACACAGGTCACTGAGTCACTGTCAGAAATCCATTGTTGCAGTCCTGAGTTAATAACGCTGCGCTAGAGCAGCAGGTCACTACGCCACAGCTGCGCCCGACACAGTAATGCACTAAAGCGTGAAATCAAGTGTTGATGCTCTGGCGATGGCCGTTGCGAAAATAGCTCGTATTTAACGATCGCTTTAGCAATTGTCTGTGCCTCGGATTTAGGCACCCCTTCACGGACAAGTTTCTGCCAGTAAATAATGCTGAGACTGCGATAGTCATTAGCGATATCAATAGCGGGGGCAGCAGCTGTCATTACACTCATGATTTTCACCAAGGTCTCATCTTCTCTAATTCTTCACGATGAGATAAACCTTTTCCGTGATTGCACGGGTGACTCGGCGTGATAATCGCGATTTAGCCTCGTGATATAGACAAAGTCTACGTGTGATAACGGACGTTAGCCAGATGTGATGGCTCTTGAGTGCAAGATGTGACAGGCGTCACACTGATTTGAGCAAGTTCATCGAGGACGGAAAGGCACGACACGTTGCCTAAAGCTTTCAAAATCAATCACATTAGAACTGCGCGCTGTCTCCCAAATTTCATCAGCCAAATTCATGAGCGATGGCAAGGTCATTAAATTGAGTTGACCTACATGGCAGTTGGCTTTGGCCGCAACTTGTACAACTCGTGGTTCAGTGTCTGCCTGGGGCTGTACCCAATGCACTTCGTCGTCTTTAATCACGAGATATTTATCATGCAAAGCACCACACCCAGAGCCTTCTAAAAATGCCAAAATTTTGCGAATCATCTGCAACGAGACCTGGCGCCTTAAGTGGCGAATCGCTCGCAATTCTAAAATCTGCTCCCAGGTGTAATATACTTGCTTGACTGCATCTTCTTGGTGCTCAATTGGGACGACCATACCCGTGCGGGCTAAATAGGCTAACCGGGGCAGGCTAGTGCGGGTTAAGATAACGGTCTCGCGGCGCGTAAAGTGCTGCATGAGTCAACCTCGCTGCAATGTAATAGCCAGGCGATCAACCATCAGGAAAATCTATCAAGCTTTTCTTCACTCTACGTTAGGCATCCCCCGATCTCCTAGGTACAAGTGCTCTACCCACGCTAAGGATAGAGTCTGTCCTTAGCGTGAGCGCTAGATGTAGAGAGACTTCGGTGCCTTTGCTAAGAAATATGCAATTTTGTATCCTCGTTATTTGTCTGATGGTGTACGAATGTGACTAGCTTGATCAATCTCAACAAGCATTGCCGAACTTATTCAAGTCAGTCACTGCTAGCGCCCGCGATTGAGAAAACTGATCGCTTATAGAACCCATTTGACATCTCACCCCCTAACCACAGGCATTACAGCTTGGTCGTTTTGGCTTTATGGAAAGGGAAATACTTGTAAGGCCTAATCTTTCGTTATGAGCGTAGAGAATCGAGGGTTCGAAAAGGTTGATTTTTCAGCAAAAAGATCTCAAATGGGTTCTATAAGAGAATCCGCCATTTATTTGGGTCTTGAGAAAAAACAGTTTGCCAGAGCGAAGAGCATCTTGTGGAACTGCTGTGGTCAGCTTCCTACTGACTTTTTCCTCAAAGGGCAAGGACTGCCCATCAACCACTGCCTGCAGGAAAAATCCTCTAATACTCATCGGCCCAGGTAGTGTCTGTGCCGTGCGCCTCTTCAAACGTCAGGGGACAAGGGCCTTGAGCCTCAGATTCCGGGAGCAAGGCAATCATATGGGGCACCGGACGTGGGGTGTAGTCCACGAGAGATTCGCCCTCATAGGTCAATGAGGTGCTAGCTCCCGAGTCAACCATCATGGCATCGCGGAATCCGACCTGATGAAGCAGTTCGCCCAGAGTGACTGAATCAACGCGGCCTTTGGTAACCCCAATAACAGGTTGTCCTGCATTATTGATTCCCCAGAAGGCGCGATGTCGATAAGCCTCAAAATCGAATAGAGTGCCAAAAGAGGAAGCTGGCTGCGCCTCACCATCGCGAACGAGCCAAGCCGCTCCGACAAAGGCATCTGTGACACCCGACATTTCTGCTTGGATGCCGCGCAGGGTATTGTGTTGGTCGGCATCAAAGGGAATGAATCGGACTTCATCAGCACTAATCAGCGCCAGCGGACGACCATTGAGTAAGGGATTTTCACTGGGATTCCCTGGGACAAAGGTCTGGGTCGCCTGACTCAGAACCGGCCCAATCATCACGTTGGAATCTAAATACCGCAAGTTGAAAAAAGCGCCATCCACTGCTGCGGTGGCGTTGGTGCGCTCCAGAATTTCGGGAAGCTGGTAACGGCTGTCGGCATGGACGGTAGCCGGACGTCCCCCAGTAATGAGGGCGAGGGGGACTTCTTCAGTTTCTAGGCGCTCAACTAATCGAATGGGAGAGTAAAAATCGAAGGTGTTGGCACCCACGATTTCCATACCTAGACCTTCCCAGGCATCGGGAATGACGCGCTCAAGTTGAGATTGGCCAAAGCGCCCAATGCTGAGCAGATCATCAGATTCTCCAGCAAACCACTCTTCGTAGTTGCTCATGGTGAGGGCTGCATCGTAGCCAGCTTCGGCAACTACTGCCGCAACGCGCTCGTCGTAGTTGCCTTCAGGATAGGTAAAGTAGCGGATGGGAATGCCAAGTTCGCTTTCCAAGCGCTGCTTCGATTCCACAACTTCGCGCTGCAAGTCTTCATCGCTGAGTTCTCGTAGGTCACGAGGATGCATGACACTGTGGGCCGCGATGGTAATCAGGGGGTCAGCAGCCATTTCTTGGGCATGTTCCCAGGTCACAGTGGAGCGTCCCACAATATCACCGTCCAATTTGCCCGTGAACAGTGAGAAGACAGCGGGGTACTGATACTGTTTCAGCAGTGGGTAGACGTGAGTGTAGTGCCCAACATACCCGTCATCAAAGGTGAGTAAGACCGGTTTGGGCGGTAGCGGTGCCCCCATGCGCAAGTGATCGTAAAGCTGGTCAAAGGAAATAGGCGTTAAGCCTTCTTCTTCGATGCGTTCGAGGTGGGCTTCAAATTCTTCGACCGTGACATCAAAGAAAACTTCTTTTTCTTCCAGAATGTCGTGATACATCAAGACGGGGACGCGGGCTGTCTGTGCCGCCTCATGGATTTCGGGCCAGGGAGCTGCGCGAAATTGGCTAACAAAGCTGGGATTGACCGCATCGGTCAGGGTGGAGAATGTGGGGGTGATGAGGCCAGGAGCGATCGCCCCTGATTCGGTACCAGTATCCGTGAAGGATTGAGGCGGAGCGACGCAAAGGTAGCTAGCGGAAATTTCTCCTGGAAAAGCGCCCAACCCTTGGGTTCCAACGTTGTGAGCGATCGCGCCGAGGGGCGTCATTTGAGGAATGGCCGCCGCTTCGTTACGATTTAGAGAAAGTTTGTCTGAGAGGATGTCGAAGCTTGGGAGTTTAGGAATGGTCGAAGTCGCTTCGTGGTGGCGTTGAGAAATCTGTGGACTGAGGGTAATGGCAGCGGATGTAGTCGCCCCAATGACAAAGCAGCCTAGACCGATCTTTGTCACGAGGAGGGCTCTTTGCTTTCTCAAAACCGGTGTCGGCGATTGGAGAGATGATTCCGTAGTGGGTTTATGAGCAGACTCTGAGAGGGAAACTTCAGGGCTAGCAATGTCTGATGGGGGTGACTTTTTCTGGGCTTCAGAGTCTGCTGATGCCGAGTTATCTGCATGGTCTGCTGATTGATTCATAAAAGCTACTGCTCTCCCCCTGCCAAGCAACCTTCGCCCTGCTTATTTAAGCAAACATTATGCAAAAGACGCGCGCTTTTTTCGCTAACAAGGAATGGATTTTGGGTTAAGAAGTTAAGAGACTGCTTTAAGCTTTGGTTAAACGGCAGCAGCCTAGCTATCGACATAGGAAGTAGGGCCGTTAGCAGCACTAAAAGCAAGCTGCGGAGACGCGATCTCGGCTTGCTGATGACTCCAACGTTGATAGTCAGAAGCCAGTTGATGCATCAGGCGGTGTTTAATCGTGTTGAGCACCCCCCGCAAAATTTGATTGCCGGTCGTTTCTAAAATCGAATGTGGCGTCATTGCCAGGATCGGCGGCAAGTCAACCGCGATCGCTAAGTCAACCGCTCCCATCAGTTGGGTATAAGTTGCGCGCTCTTGCAATCGCAGCTGCCCTGACAAATCCAGCGAAAACTGCCGATTGATAAAGGGATTGCCCTGGATCTGGCAGTTTAATGACCGCACTGTTAATACATGGTCTTGAGTCACGTCGATTTTTAGATCAACCACGGGACGAATCTTCAACATTAAAAATTGAAATCCACGCAGGTAAAACCGAAATGTATCAGGGGTTAGCTCCTCCACCTGACGAGGGTTCATGAGAGCATGAACCAAACGCCGAGGTTGTTTGAGATAGTGACTCAACGGTATGGAACGACGAGAAACCTGCATGTTTGCAGTTTGTTGAGCAGCGAGACGAAGCATGAAGATGGCGTGTAAAAAATATGACTGGGTGCAGAGCACCTATGTGTAGCTCAGAGAATCAACTTATTATGCCGTGCAAATACGGACCCCTTACTCATCAAGTTAACACCTCTTCATATCTTCTTGTCGGGATGTTAACGGGCTGTTGTTCATCATGCCTAACCAGCGATAGAGCGATGTTAACGCTCCTGTGATCTTGCTGAACTAGGGTTGGACTGCCTTTGCCCTAGTTCAGCCACAGGGCCTAGGACGTAAGATCGGGTCGTGATCGCAGTTACACGCTAATCAATCTCTAGCGTTGGTTTTCTTTTACTGTGGTGTAGAGATCGCTCATTTGACCTTGTCGAA
The DNA here is from genome assembly GCA_964563415.1 of uncultured Halomicronema sp. Lineage (GTDB taxonomy): Bacteria > Cyanobacteriota > Cyanobacteriia > Phormidesmidales > Phormidesmidaceae > Halomicronema. Next base: position 5,305 of record CAZLYS010000080.1, on the reverse strand, counting down.
CTATATCTATGCCAGCAGTAATCGCTCATTTGGGGCCACGGGGTACGTTTTCTGAACAAGCGGCATTAGCCTATCAAACCTGGTTGCAGGAAAATCAGGGACAAAACAGTTCCCTTATGGCTTATCCGAGCATATTGCAAGCCATTCAAGCGGTAGACCAAGAGGCAGCGACGTTAGCCATTGTGCCCGTCGAAAACTCGATTGAGGGGAGTGTTGCCGTGACGCTAGACACACTGTGGCAATTGGAGTCATTACAGATACAGCAAGCCCTAGTATTGCCGATTCGCCACAATTTAATTACCCATGCCCAGCGGACTGAACAAATTGAAGCGATCTATTCCCACCCGCAGGCTCTAGGTCAATGCCAACAGTGGATTACCCGTCACTGCCCTCAAGCGACGTTGGTGCCGACCCGCTCGACGACAGAGTCACTCAAGCATTTAGAAGACAATGCAAAGACGGCGGCGATCGCCTCTACTTGGGCTGCTGACTTATACCAATTACCGGTACTGGCGCGCACAATTAATGACCAACCCGATAACTGCACCAAATTTTGGATTTTAAGCAAATCTCCCGCAGTCCAAGGCAACCAAACCTCCTTAGCCTTTAGCTTGCCGGTCAACGCACCTGGAGCTTTGCTCAAACCTTTAGAAATGTTTGCGCAAGCTGGCATTAATCTCAGTCGCATCGAATCTCGACCCACTAAGCGATCGCTGGGGGAGTATCTCTTCTTTCTAGATTTAGAAGCTAGTTTGGTCGCTGCTGAAACTCAGCACACCTTGCAAGCCTTAGGGGGCTGTACTGAGCAGCTCAAATTATTTGGTAGTTACGACACCATTCCTGTCGTGCTGCCTGCAGTAGAGTAGGTGCCAACCGAGGGCGACTGCAGGTTGGGTCGGGGAGCCATACTCTGCCTGTGGGGGCTGAATGGTCTGTTGGCGATCGCGAAACTGCTTTTAAAAAGCAAAAACATCCGGAACAACATCGCAAACTTTGTAAAGGAACCATAAAGCCACTTCATTAGTCTTAAGCTAAGTGTGAAGTTGCTTCACGTTTAAACTGCTTTAGTGCAGTGGTGCTCGATCTGTAGATGTGATTGGAACTGCTCCCATGCCAGCCCTAAAACTGTCACAGCCTCAAGGTGCTTTCTACGTAATCTCTCGGAAGGCGGATGTAGAAGCAGTTGAGCCACAGGGAAGTCTATCGCCTCTAACGTTCATGCACACCCCCGCAATCGACACTGCAGCTTTCTGCTATCATTCTGAGCCTCTTCAGGAGTCGTCGAACGCTGCTGAAACTTCTGACCTAACCTCTCCTTGGCAGTGCCTTCCACTGCAACAATTAACCAATTTTGAAATGGTTCACCATCAGTTTGCGGCCCAGCAAGTCTGGTTTGAATCGGCGATCGCACTACGTCCCTCTAATCCCGCCTTTCAGGTTGATGATGCGTCTTTAACCTTAATGGCTCATGCCCGAGACAGAGGCTTTAAGGTGGCGTTGGGAGAGCGCATCGCAGAAATCGATTTTGGCTTTATTAGTAGTGAGCCGCTGACTATCTCATGTCTAGACGATCAAGGTCATTGCCTGGCGATGTTTCATGCGTCGACTGAAGTGGCGGCTCAGCCAGTGCAAGACGCCGACGAACCGACCATTCAAGGCGTGACAGTGAATACTCGTGGCGCTAAAACCTTACGAATTGATTGTCGTGCGCCCTTTGTACTGACTCGCTTCTGGGTCAAGCAAGCCGCGATTTAATAGGTGAGTGCCCGAATGGCAAACTTAGGTAAAGCCAGCATTCGTCGCCAACGCCAGGGTTCTTGATAGAGACGATAGAGCCATTCCAGATTGTTGTTGCAAAAAAAGGCTGGGGCGCGTTCTTTATTCCCCGCCCAAATATCAAAGCTGCCACCGACCCCAACCCAGATCGCCTTGGGACACAGCGATCGCCGCTCGGCAATCCAAAACTCTTGCCGGGGCACGCCAAGGGCGACAAAGATCACCGTCGGTTGTAGCGCCTTCAGCCGATCTTCGAGAGCGGGCAAATCTTCCGCCGTGAAGTAACCGTCTTGAACGCCGACGATATTGAGATTTGGTTGGCGCACTTGCCAGGTTTGGGCCGCTGCTTTGGCCACCCCAGGCGCTGCCCCCAAAAAGAAAGCCGAATGCTCAGCCTCTAGTGTTTGCAATAGCGACTCCGCTAACTCAATACCGGGACACCGTTGGATCCGCTTGCCCTTAACGCGAAAATACAACACGATCCCCGCACCATCAGGGATGGCTAAATCCGCCTGGCACAGCACTGCTTTAAGAGCAGAATTCTGGTCCGCCTGCATGGCCATCTCCGCATTTAGGGTCACCACATGCGCCCCCAACCCTTGGCGATGTCGACTCAATAGCCAATCTTCGTAACGTGCGCCCCAATGAATCGGCAGCCCCATCACGGATAACGTTTCTAGCTCTCCCATCAGTTCCTGACCTTGTGGATGTGTTGTGCTACACAACTTGTGCGATCGCTGCAAGCATTGATGTGACCGCAGTTGAGTATTTCAGGCTCAATTAACAGCTCGACAATGAATTGTACAGCACCAAAAACGCCCTAGTTTTTCACAGGCTGTGGAAAACTAGCCTAACTCAAGGGACATGAGTTCGATGAAAAGCAGCCTTTTTCCCGCTGGGAGAGGGGTTGAGAGAGAGAAACTATGTTGTCGAACTGATATCGATCGAGAAGGGCATCCAACCCTCTATCGATAAACAATAAACTGACGTCCCCATCTCTGGTCAGCCAAATCGTGGAATTAGCAAAGTTTCCAGGCTGTTGAGCTCAGTAATCCAGTTCTTCTTCGTATTCGGTCACTTTCTTCTTCTGCGGGATGTTGACCGGAGGTGCTTTATAGGGCTCGGGCTCATCATCCGTCCAAATATCGCCCGTCACGTCTTTCGCATCCGCTTCATAGTCAACCGGAGGTGTGTTGACCGGCTGGTTCGGCCAATTACCTGGCTCGTCTAGCGGGGCTTCACGATAGGCCATTTCGGCTTGACGCTGCGGCAGGGGCTCTGCGGGAATCGGTTCGGGCTCACCCCAATCATCTTCGGTCCAGCGTTCCTCCACAACTGGGGTGCGAGTTTGCTGCATCGGTTCCACTGGTGCCTGGATGCCAGACGGCAACTGATTGGCCGTCGAGACGGGCATGATGTATTCACTTTCATCATCCCGCTCCCAGGGTGCCCGACCAATGCCGAGCCGCTCCAAAATGCCCACGCTGAGCTGCACCAGCTTTTCTTCAGCGCCCTCAAAGACGATAAGGCGATCCGGGCCACTACTGACAATTTCATCTACCGGCAGTTCGTAGGTGCTGATTACCTGATCCGGAATTTTTGGCAGTCCAAACGAGGCAATAATGATGGACTCTAGCTTGCCGGTAACCACATCAAACTTGAGATCTCGCAGCCGTCCCAGCATCTCTCCTGACTCGGTGATGACCTCAGAATTCAGCATGGTGCTGTAGGGCATCATGTTGAGGTCATCTTCAATCACATCGTCGTCATCGACCAGGATGACGTCGCCGACTTGGCGGATGCTGCTGAGCTGCATGATGTGCTCGTTACCGGACATCACCCCAGGCAAGAGCTGTTCGCGCAAACCTACGGCGACGACTTCGCCGCGATCAACATCGACCCAGAGCTGACTCACAAATCCTAAGCTTTTACCCGTCGTTCTGGTGACAACTTGCGTACCCAAAAAATCGGAACGTTGACGGAACTGGTCATAGGATGGGGTCATAGCCGGAGCCTGGTTAAAACGTGAAATTAGTACGTGAACCGCACGCAGTTCGGTTTAAAAAATGATTCTACAGGAGGACCCTGATCTTAACAGATCTACACGGATGCACTTTTAGGTTCCAAGCTGATGCCCAGGACTTGAGTGTAAGCCCCACGCGCCTGAGTGACGCCAATCGTGCGCTGGGCCGCTTCGATCATGGGTCGCCGCAAACTGACCACAATAAATTGAGCCTGCTGGGCCTGTTGCTTGATCATTTTAGACAGGCGCTCAACATTCGCACCATCTAGGAACATATCGACTTCGTCAAAGGCATAGAACGGCGAGGGGCGATATCGCTGTAGCGCAAAGATAAAGCTCAGAGCCGTCAAAGACTTTTCGCCCCCCGACATGGAAGCCAGGCGTCGGACAGGTTTGCCTTTAGGATGGGCGACTAAGTTGAGTCCACCGTTGAAGGGGTTTTGAGGATCGTCGAGTTGGAGATAACCATCGCCGTCTGAAAGCTGCGCAAAAATCTCACTAAAGTTTTCGTTGACGGCATCAAAGGCTTCTTGAAAGGCTTGTTGACGCAGGGTCGTAAAGTTTTCGATCCGCAGCAACAGTTCGGTGCGTTCTTCTTGCAGGGTCGTCAATTTATTGGAAAGTTCTTCTAGCCGCTCTTGGGTTTGGTTGTATTCTTCGAGCGCCAACATATTGACCGGTTCAAGGGCTTCGATCCGCCGCTGTAAAGAGCGAATTTGTTTCTTGACGCCTTCCAAATCGGTTTCTTCGGGGATCTCCGGCAATGGTTCAGGGAGGTCGGCAGCCTGGGTCTGCATGTCAGTTTCTAACACCGCGAGCTGCTGCTGACGCTCTTGGCGAGTTTCGAGGCGTTTTTCTCGCTGCCATTCGAGTTGCTGCTTTTGGGTTTGCTGATCGCGATACTGCCCTTCGACGCGATCGCGATTGCCCTTCTCCTCCGCCAGCTTGGCATCTAGCGCACTGAGCTGTTGCCGGGTCTGCTGCATCGCAGTGTTAAGTTCAGCTTGCTGAGTCGCCAAGGTTTGTCGCTGGTGCTCTTGCTGGGTCTGCTGCTGCTGCGCATCCGCAATTTGCGTTTGCTGTTGTTGCCGGGTGAGTTGCGCCCGCTCTTGTTGGGCCTGGAAATCTCGCAGGCGACGTTCAGCGGCCTGGAGGGTGGCTTGGCGATCGCTCAACCGCTGTTCCAACGCCTGCACTTCGGACTGGGCTTGTTGCCACTCGCTATGGGTTTGCGATTGTTCTAGGGCGGCGAGGGCATCGCGCTGGGCTTCCAGTTCGGCTTCTTGTTCGGGCAATTGAGCGGCCAGTTCTACTAAGCGGCTTTGGGCTGTGGTCAACTCGGTTTGGGATTGGGCCAGACGCGCCTCGCCCTGGGCGCGCTGTGCGGCGTCTGCCTCGCTTGGGGCGGTGACGACGGATCGTCGGATGCCGGGGCCGACTCCGCGGGGGACGAGACCGGCACCGGCGAAGAGGGCGACACCGGCATGGAGGGGGTCCGCCTCTTCG
>CAZLYS010000079.1:0-10200 GCA_964563415.1 uncultured Halomicronema sp. | reverse complement strand
CCCTTGGGCTATAGATTGGGAGAGGGATTTAGGGTGTAGACGCGAAGCGGCTTCTCGAAGAGTGGGCGAATGGGTAGTAAATTTACGCCGAGCGATACTAGCTTTTTTGAGGCAGCCCCATTTCAATAATATGATGCTGAAATGACTTGTGCATCTCTATAAACGTCGTTGAGATATAGGGTACATTGTGTTGCTCGCAAACCTCTCTGACAATCGGACTTATCTGTTTCAATAAGCTGGGCTTAAATGAAGGGAATAAATGGTGCTCTATATGGAAATTGAAATAGCCGTAGTGAAACTCCACAAAAGAGAGTAGCCAGTTGCTTGGAACCCAATCGCCAGAAGTTCTTACTTGCACGTCAGCCCATGAAAACTTTTCCTGAAAAGCGTTGATATTTTCATTGGTCGCTAACACTTTATGGTTCTCTTCATGATCGTTATAGAGCAACATAAAAGCGAAAAATGAATAGGCAACTGAATATACTCCGAATAGTAACAGAGCCTGCCAAATGCCATACAAATATCCACAACAGATAACAGGCGTTAGAAAGATGGCCTTAGCCAGCAAGTGGGCAAATATTTCATAGGGATAACGCACAAATTCTGGATGAGAGAATATCCAAATCGTGCTCATTGGAAAAATTCGTAAGTGATAGAATAAAATCCCTATCCAAAAATAAATATACTGATATTTGTGATGTTCCTGATACTTAACATATTCATGAATTCGCATAGGAACATATTGGTTAGTTTGGTAATCAATGGATGAGTGAGGTTGATTGTGATGGGTTTGATGGGAAATTTGCCATTCCAAAGACGAGTAACCCCCTAAATCCATAAGATGCAAGGCGATCGCGTTTAGCAGCTTATTTTTTGTGAAGCCAAAATGAGCCACGATATGGGATACTCCAGCTGACGTACAAACCATATGGAATCCCAACAATATGGCTGCCAAGAGCGAGGTATGTGCCCAGGTCAGGTAGGAGAGAAGAATAAAGATCAGAGAATGATAGATGAGGTAGACTGTGCCTTCTAAATTTGAGTAATAAGGTAATTCATGATTCTCTATCAAATATTTTCGGACTCCGTCCTTTAAATCTAACCAAAAGCTGTCTTCAGATAGTTTTGAATAAACTACTCTATCTAAATATTTTTGATCATCATCCCTATATAAGTTGTCCTGGCTAACATCCAGCTTCCCGACTACTTTGATGCCATTTTCACGAAGATAGCGATCACTCTTCAATAGATTTTCTACATTGGTACGGACATGAGCAGATGAAAACAACCCACTACAGTCTGTTCCCAAATTTCCCCTAAAGGTGTCTCCAAACGGATGTTTTGGAATGAAATCTGTGATGTCATAGACAAGTCCGTCAATAGCGATCCAAGCATCTGCATATGTGGAATGCTGTTTTAATTCTGCATAGCTGATTGACTTGTCGGCGACCGAATTCTTCCCTTCTATATTATTTTTCACTTTTTGTTTTCCTGTTTTATGAATGACTCAAATTATGCAAACGAAATCATGCTGATGGCTTATAGGAAGATTTTTCTAGTATTTAAAAAGCCTTGTAACCCTTTTTAAGGTTCCCTGCTGTGAAGAGCTTCAGTCATGATTGCTGGCGTTACTTCGTCTGGATCTTTTTGTATTTCTGAATATCTTATGCTTCAAAACCTATGCAGACTTCTGAAATCTATGTTTTTTAAAGTTGGGTGACAGCCTGTCTTTACCTTGTATGGAAAAGATTGACTTTATCAGCTGCCGCACACTCTCATCAGGGCTGACATTTGTGTGAGTAGGGCGGTGCTGATGGACTTGTCAGGAAAGTGGGATGAGTATCAGCTCTAATCACCCCAAAAGTCCATGGGTATAGATGGTTGTAAGTCCGAGAGCGTTCGTGAGACGGGACAGTAGGCTCTGTAGCAGTCTGATTACGAGACCAGTGCTCTGTGTGCCTCTCTTCAGGTAATTACCTGTTGCAACATCAGGTCGTTATGGGATGTTAACGAAAGCTTTGAAATGTATGAAATTGCCTTGCGTCGGACATGGCAGCCCGCAGAATGGGAGCGTCAACGCTGCTGGCTGACGGTGACGGTTCTTGCCTCTTGGGGCTGATGGGATACTGGTCGCTAACTACATCATGGGCACGGCAGTCAGCAATTTAATCAATAGGATCAATGGTTAACTTCTTACGTAATGCCTTTAATGTGATCGTCTCAATTTTCTTAATCACTTTTATTGCTATCAATGTGGTTCAGTTAGGAAAGTTTTTGCTATCGTCTCAGGGATTGATTTAGCGGCTCACGATGGTCGACGGGTGGCGCGATCGCGCTGGCAACTGTGGGTTAGCTAAATTGCTGTTATTGCGATAGTGCCATGCAACCTCACACCAGCTCTTGGGTGCCTGAAACGGTTCAGTTACAGGACTATCCGACGATTGCTGATTATCTCAATACGGCAATCGCGTTGATGCCGCCTTTGCAGGTGCGCGGGCAACTACCGCTGTTGCATATTCATTTGCAGGCTGTGCACCTAGCGGTGGTTGGCAGTCTTTTACCCCGATTAGAAACCGCTTTAAGGTCTCTGAAAGGAGCTAAATATTGGGACGTTTACGTCTTGGCAAAAGGGGAAGATGGTGACGATGAAGCTACTCGCCTCATTCACCACATGCTCATTGAGCACACCCCACCGACGAAGACTCGAGCCCTCACATTACCGAGCTTTGTCGCTGCTCAGATCTCGCCCCGGATGCTGAAAGACCAGGCTCCAGAAGCACCGGCTCGCGCGTCGGTCCCCCTGACAGCTAACCCTGACTCACAGATCCAACGGCCACCGCTGACTGCGTCATCGCATACGGCTGCCGCTGTAGTTGCCTCAGCCGTTCAGCCTCCTCAGCAGTGGCGGTACCCAAAAGCAATACGGCAGCGCACGGTACCGCACCGAAACTTGCTTTTAGGGGCGATCGCGATTAATGGTGTCAGCTTTGCCTTGGGCACGTTGGCTGCTGCCAGCGGCGTTTGGTGGCAATCTCGACGCAGCCAGCCAGATGCCCTGACGGCAGCAACGACCGCACCGTTGGAGCCCGTCGCCTCTCAGTTAGCCCCTGCGGCCCCGGTTGATGACGGTATTGCTACCCCCAGCGCCGCGCTGCCAGTATCCGCGAATTCCTTAATTACCCCTGTGCTCTCGGCGAATGGACTGGGCGCTGCCGCTAATGTGCTGGCGCTACCGACTCCGACTTCGACGCCAGTAGCGGTTCAACTCAAAGCTGTAGGGGATGTGATTCCCGGTACTGATTTCCCGAACTATCGATTAGCCAGTGATCCCAATTATCTTTTCAACAGCGTCAAGATGTTTATGGGGGAGGTAGATATTGTTTTTGGCAACTTCGAAAGCACCCTGACTGATTATCCCTATACCGCCAAAAACGTCAGTCAAGGGATGACCTTCGCTTTTCGGACCCCACCGCATTGGACGGATGTGCTCAAGTCGGCGGGCTTCGATGTGCTAAGTGTGGCGAACAACCATTCCTTTGACTTTGGCGATCCTGGCTTTGACGACACCATTGCCAACATTCAGCAGTCGGGGATGCAAGCGGTAGGCCGCAGAGGCGACATCATCAAAGTGGAGGCCAATGGCTACACCGTCGCTTTTATCGGGTTTAGTTATTGGCCTGACCACAATGATATGAATGATTTGGCGACAGCAACTGTCTTAGTACAACAGGCCCAGTCAGAAGCCGATATGGTTGTGATTTCGGTGCATGCTGGGGCTGAGGGCACTGATGCGATGCGAGTGCGCGACCAGACCGAATATTTTTTCTCCGAAAATCGCGGCAATATGGTGCAGTTTTCGCGCAGGATGATCGATGCTGGTGCCGACTTGATTTTGGGGCATGGTCCCCATGTGCCCCGCGCCGTTGAGCTCTATCAAGGCAAGCTGATTGCCTACTCTTTGGGCAATTTTTTAGGCTATCGCACGTTGTCAACCACGGGGCCGCTCGGCTTATCCATGATTTTGCAAGTGGACTTGGATGAAGCCGGGAATTTTCTCCATGGCCGGGTAATTCCCGTGGCGTTAGATAACAACGGTGTGCCGTATATCGATAACGCGTTTGCCAGTGTGACCTTGGTGCGGCAACTGACGCGGCAAGATTTTCCAGAGACACCGCTCACAATCGATGATATGGGCTACATTTTGAGGACTGATCAATCCTGAATAGCAATTTTGGGCAGGGATCGCCCAAGCTTTACTGTCAAGCGGATATCGTCTGAGCAGGCTATGGGGTGTAGGGAGCATAAAGGGTAGAGCAAGATGCGATCGCGCTTAATGACAGGGAGTGTTCTGCTGGTGCTATTTCTGGCGATCGTGAGTACCTGTCGTCAGCAACCTGCTGCGGTTTCGACTGATGACTTAAACAATGACAATTCCCAGTCAACAGCGGCGATCGCGGTTGATCAATCGATGTCTGAGACGGCGACTGCTCCTAATGCTGCTCACTCAACACGGCTAGCTGAGAAGATTGCTAACTCGACAGCAGTGACCTCAACGACGGAGCCGGAGCGCGCAGCCGAGCGCATGGCAACGTTGACGGCGGCAGATCCGGCAGCTCAGATCAATGTGCGATCGCACCCCTCACAAGTCAGCGAACCTCTGGGGTATGGTCGCGTTGGTGAATCGGTGCTTCTCGGTCGCACAGCAGCTGATGATGTCGGCCATACGTGGTATTTCGTCACGTTTCAAAACAACGCCACGGTCGGTTGGGTGCGGAGTGATCTGTTGGCAATGCCCACCCCAGCTCCCACTGAAACAACTGAGACAAATGCCGTAGCGGTGAGTCAAACACCGAGTGATACGTTGAAGCGATCGCTGGACGAAACCTGCGGTGGCCAGAATGCGGTCGAAGCTTTTTTCACGACACCGAGTAATACCATCTACATTTGCAAAGTTCGCAACCAGCGCACTTACCTGTCGCAAGAAACCGGCACAGACCAAGTTGTCACCGTTCAAGATGTGGAAGCTCTCGGCGGCGGCTACGTTATCACCAATGGCAACTTTGAATATCGTTTAGATTCGGGCAGTTTAGTGGTCGTGCGCTTTGATGACACTGGTCAGTCTGAAGAAGTCCTCCGTGAAACGATTGTCTACGCGAAGCGTTATTAGAGGCTCTTCGCAAGATTTGCTCAAGTGCCTGACCGCATTCAACTTGAGCCCTTCAGCAGCCTAGCTTTAGGGATAAGCTGCCCAAGCAGCGGCTCTAGCCAAGAGGTGCTGCGCGAAGATCTCGCTCCTCAAGGTATTATGGCCCTGATGACACCCCTGCGCCGCAACATGAAACAGTATCACCCGCAATGGAATCGGACGGTCAGTCGCCACTGGCAACTCGTCGAAACCGTGATTGGCCACTGATGTCACTGGTTTGATATCGAGCATATCCGCGCCCGAGACCGCTGGCATTTGACCAGCCGGGTGGCGCGTAAAGTGTTCGCTCATACCGTGATGAGTTATTTGAATCACCTCAAAGGCATACCCTATATGCAATTCGAAAACGCTTAATTGCACATCGCGTCATTAGCCAGCTCAGCTTCTCTATAGTGTCCGAACTGTCAGTTCACATGCAATACCAGGCAGTATCTGTTAAATCCTTGAGATTAGCTGAAAAGTAATTTACTCCCAGACATCCTTGAGAGCAGTACGAGCTGCTAAATGATTGCGTGTAGTCGTGAGAATTTCGGCTTCTCGTTCCAAGCGGTTTTCCGTATCAAGCATTTCTAGCAATGCCTGCTGTTCATCGGCCGCGTCATAGAGGTTACTGGCTATCCAGTAAGATAACTCTTGTGGCAGTGACGGAATATTGTTGGGTAACTCAACTTCTCGGCTGGTTAGCTTCGCCGAGAGATGAACAACATCTCGCAATAGCTGATCCACTTCATCTACAAGAGGAGCTAAATCTTGCTCGGTCGGCTGATCTTCAATCCATTCGACTAAACCCACTAGATAAGGCTTTTCGCGAATGTAATCTAAGACCCTAAACCGTTGTTTACCGATGGTCAACATTTTCATGCGGTCATCAGGTAGTTTTTGAGAGTGTAGAATTTCTGCCGAACAACCAATTCTGGCCGGGGCCTTCGTTTCAGGATCAAACATCAATACTCCAAAGCTGCGATCGCCTTGGAGTATTGTGTTCATCATAATTCTGTAGCGGAATTCAAAAATATGAAGTGGCAGGTGAGCCCCTGGAAATAAAACCAGTTCAGGCAAGGGAAATAGAGGAATTTCTCGAACAGCCAATGAAGAAGCAGGCATTTATATAATCGGGCCAAAATTGCGATAATGACAGCGGTTAATGGAACTTCTTTAACCAGCTGAGCATTTTTATTCTATCGCATCATTTTTTAACATGCGGCCTAGCCTGGCGTCTCATGGCTGTAAGAGCTATCAATTTACAACGGCCCCATTAGCCTACAGCTTGACTTCAATGTCAACGCCAGCAGGTAAGTCCAGCTTCATAAGAGCATCAATTGTCTTAGAAGATGGCTGATAAATATCAATAATGCGGCGGTGAGTACGAGTTTCAAAGTGTTCTCGCGAATCTTTGTTGACGTGTGGCGAACGCAGAACACAGTAAATCTTGCGTTTCGTCGGCAAAGGAATCGGACCAATAGCCGTAGCATTCGTACGATTTGCCGTATCGACAATTTTTTCGCAAGAAGTATCTAGCAAACGACGATCAAATGCTTTCAGGCGAATACGAATTTTTTGCTGCTGAATAGTTGCCATGCAAGTTGCCTAGATTAGGTTTTCAAGGTTCAATAGCTAACCCTTGTGGATTAACCGTTTATCAGAAGAATTGGAGAGGAAAGGGGAGCCCTCAAAATTTAGAACTCCCCTCTCACTAGTAGAAAAGAAAGCGCTTACGCAACAATCTTAGAAACAACGCCCGCACCCACAGTACGGCCACCCTCACGGATAGCAAAGCGCATTCCCTGTTCAATCGCAATCGGGTTAATCAACTTAACCGTCATCTTAATACGATCGCCCGGCATCACCATTTCAACAGTACTGCCATCGTCAGCGGTATATGCAGAAATTTCGCCAGTCACATCAGTCGTCCGGATGTAGAACTGAGGCTTGTAGCCAGCAAAGAAAGGCGTATGACGACCGCCTTCTTCCTTCTTGAGGATATAAACTTCACCCTCAAATTCGGTATGGGGCGTGATGGTTCCGGGCTTAACTAGAACCATTCCACGTTCAATGTCTTCCTTTTGAATACCCCGCAGCAGCACACCGACGTTATCGCCAGCTTCCCCCTGATCAAGAGTTTTCTGGAACATTTCAACACCAGTTACTGTGGTGCTACGAGTATCGCGGATACCCACAATTTCGATGGTCTCGCCGACTTTGACAACGCCACGCTCAATTCGACCAGTCGCCACAGTCCCGCGGCCAGTAATCGAGAAAACGTCCTCAACCGCCATCAAGAAGGGCTTGTCAACGTCACGCTCAGGCGTAGGAATGTGTTCGTCAACTGCCGCCATCAACGCGAGAATCTTGTTACTCCATTCCCCCGTGCCGCCTTCTTCTACAGCCTTAAGGGCAGAACCAACAACAATCGGAATGTCATCCCCAGGGAACTCGTAGTCGCTAAGGAGTTCGCGAACTTCAAGCTCTACAAGTTCTAGCAGCTCTTCATCATCCACTTGGTCTTCTTTGTTCAAGAACACCACAAGAGCCGGTACACCAACCTGCCTAGAGAGCAAAATATGCTCACGGGTTTGGGGCATGGGGCCATCGGCTGCAGAGCAAACCAAGATAGCACCATCCATCTGCGCTGCACCTGTGATCATGTTTTTCACATAATCCGCGTGACCAGGGCAATCTACGTGAGCGTAGTGCCGATTTTCCGTCTCATACTCAACGTGAGCGGTGTTGATGGTAATACCACGAGCCTTTTCTTCAGGCGCGGCGTCGATGTCCTCGTAATTACGAGCTTTAGCGCCACCCGCTGCAGCAAGTGCCATGGTGATTGCAGCTGTCAACGTGGTTTTACCATGGTCAACGTGACCGATGGTGCCAATGTTGACGTGAGGTTTGTTTCTTTCAAACTTCTCTCGTGCCATTTACGTTACGTGTCCCTAAACTAAACCTACGCGTTCCCATTGTTTTTAGCGATGATGGCTTCTGCCACGTTCCGAGGAACCTCTTCATAGTGGCTAAACTCCATCGAAAAAATGCCCCGACCCTGAGTCTTAGACCGGATATCAGTGGCATACCCAAACATCTCAGCCAAGGGCACTTTTGAAGTAACCTTGGTGATGCCTTCTTCGGACCCCATACCCTCAATGTGGCCTCGACGAGCGTTAAGGTCACCAATAACGTCCCCTAGAAAATCTTCGGGAACTTCGACCTCTACTTTCATTGTAGGCTCGAGGAGTACAGGAGAAGCTTTTAAGACGCCCTCACGCATAGCCATCGATCCTGCGATCTTGAAGGCGACTTCTGAAGAATCAACGTCGTGATAAGAGCCGTCTACCAGAGTAACCTTTAAATCGATGACAGGATACCCGGCTAGGATACCAGATTCGCAAGCCTCTTTCATACCCTGCTCGGCTGGGGCAATAAACTCTTTTGGAATGGTACCACCAACAATTTTAGATACAAACTCGAAACCGCTACCTGGTTTCGCTGGCTCGACTTCAATGACGACATGTCCATACTGGCCTTTGCCACCACTCTGGCGAATGAATTTTCCTTCTACCTGAGCCGGTTTGCGAACGGTTTCACGATATGCCACCTGCGGGTTGCCGATATTAGCACCGACCTTAAACTCCCGCAGCATCCGATCAACCAGAATATCCAAGTGTAGTTCCCCCATACCAGCGATTACCGTTTGGTTGGTTTCGGGGTCAATACTTACCTTGAAGGTCGGGTCCTCATCCGATAAAGACTGCAAGGCTTTTGATAACTTATCCATATCTTGCTGAGTCTTCGGCTCAACAGCCACTGAAATCACTGGTTCTGGAATATACAGTGACTCTAGGATGATCGGACCCTTGGGATCACAAATGGTATCACCAGTGAAAGTATCCTTCAGCCCTAAAACGGCGCCTAAATCACCCGCCCGCAGCTCGTCTACTTCAATGCGATCGTCTGCCTTCATAACAATAAGGCGAGAAATTCGTTCTTTCTTCCCTTTTGTGGCATTCAGAACGTAACTGCCTTTTTCGAGAACACCCGAGTAAACTCGAATAAATGTCAAGCGCCCATAAGGATCTGACATGATCTTGAAAGCCAGCGCAGCAAAGGGTTCCCCATCGTCAGCAGGCCGATTTGCTTCGCTTCCATCAGGCAGCAATCCTTGAATTGGGGGCACTTCAATCGGTGCCGGTAAATAATCAACAACTGCGTCTAGCAGCAACTGAACGCCTCTATTTTTAAAGGCTGAGCCGCACAGCATTGGGACAATTGCCCCAGTTAGCACTGCTCGACGAATACCTGAGGCAATTTCAGATTCGCTTAGGTCTTCCCCTTCGAGGTATTTCTCCATCAGGGTGTCGTCAGTCTCCGCGATCGCCTCTAACAGATCGGTACGATACTGATCAGCGGTTTCGATCATCGTGTCAGGAATATCGGTGTCAACCATGTCCATTCCCAAGTCATCGTTGTAAATGCGAGCCCGCATTTTGACTAAGTCGATCACACCAGTGAAGTCATCTTCTGCCCCAATCGGGATTTGAATCGGCACAGCATTCGCCTTCAGGCGATCGCGGATCTGCTGATGCACACGAGAGAAATTCGCGCCTGTGCGATCCATCTTGTTGACGAAAGCAATTCGTGGCACTCGATAACGATTAGCCTGACGCCATACGGTCTCTGACTGAGGCTGTACACCACCAACTGAACAAAAGACGGCAATCACGCCATCCAAGACCCGCATTGAGCGTTCTACCTCAATGGTGAAATCGACGTGCCCTGGGGTGTCAATAATATTGATTTGATGATCCCGCCAAGTCGTACTAATGGCGGCGGCTGTGATGGTGATTCCCCGCTCCCGCTCCTGTGCCATCCAATCAGTGACCGCAGTCCCATCGTGAACTTCCCCGATCTTGTGAACCACACCGGAGTAGAACAAAATTCGTTCAGTTGTCGTAGTTTTGCCAGCATCAATGTGAGCGGCAATCCCAATATTTCTAACT
>CAZLYS010000078.1:0-10200 GCA_964563415.1 uncultured Halomicronema sp. | reverse complement strand
CAGGATTAATTCCAAAATTCATCAATATCGACTTCTGAAATCTCCTGCTTCACTTCTTGAAAATAGGTGCTAGACGTCAGACTTGCGACCTCTTCTTCACGCTTTTGCTGATCGATTTCAATCTGTAATTCTTCCAATTGTCGCCGCAATTCATCTTCTCGACGTTTGCGTTCAGAGATGTCTTGCACAATGCCTTCGTAAAACAACACCTGCCCCTGATCATCTCGCACCACGCGAGCATCAATTTGGGTCCAAATCACGCTGCCGTCTTTGCAATAGCAGCGATATTCAAAGTCTTTTACCGTATCCTGCTGTTCCAGTTCGCGCTTAAAGGCTTGCCGCCGATGGGCATCGACATAGAGCTGTTCACTAATGTTAGTAATACAGCTGGTCATATCAGCGGGCGAATCGTAGCCATAGATTTTTGCCAGGGCTGGATTCACATTGATGAAATGACCCTCAGGACTAGATTGGAAGATGCCCTCCAGGGCGTTTTCAAAAATGCTGCGGTAGTTTTCCTCGGCGATGCGCAGGGCTTTTTCGGCTTGCTTGCGGGCGGTGATATCTCGCACCATGATCAGCACTTCGTCTGTGCCCAAGACTAAAATCCGAACTTCTTCATCTTGAGGGTGGCCATTGACTAACAAGTGATGCTCGTACACCTGCAACTTGCCGGTGGTGAGCGCCTGCTGAATATAGTGCAGGCGCTTAGTTGCCAATTCGGTCGGCAGGGAATCGTGAACTGACGTACCGGGCCTAAAGTGCTGGCCATCATGTAGGCCCTGGAGGCGATCGCTGCCAATAATATCCAGATACACCCCCTCGCCATTGGCGCGAATCATCAGGTCAGGAATGGTATCGACAATGGCCCGATTGGTGGCTTCACTCTGTTGCAGCGCGGCAAAGGAGGCCTGCAACTTCTCTGACATGGTGTTAAACGAGTGGGCCAGATCATTAATTTCTGCAATGGAGCTAGGATCTACTTGCTGATCCATCTCGCCTGCAGCTAAGCGGTTTGACGCGTGGGAAATATCCAGCACTGGGCGGGTAATCCACCGAGCAGTCACAACACTGAGGGCGATCGCTAATCCCAACGCGCCTAAACACAACAGCACAGTATTGCGCGTATTCGCATTAATTTGGGCCATGAAGTCGGCCTCGGGCACCACCACGACAATGAGCCAGTCGAGACCAAAGCCATCTTGAAAGGGCAACACTTCTAAAAACTGCGCTTTGCCATCAATATCAAAGCGCAACTGTTGGGCCTGATCAATTTGCTCAAAGCCATTAAACCGGGTCGATAAATACTTCGCAGTTTCTTGCACCAGATGATCCTGGCTGGCTGTCGCCAGTAACGGTTCGGCCGTTTCCCCGCTGCCTGTCATCAGCGGTTCATCCGTAGAGTTAGAAATCAGCGTGCCCTGACGATCAATCACAAAGGCCTGGCCGGTGGAGCCAATGTCTAAATCTTGCAAAAAGGCTCTAAATTCTTCGGGCAACACCACATCGGCGGCACAAACCCCAATCAGATTGCGGCCAGCGCGATCGTAAACTGGCAGGCTAGCGGTGATGTTGGGCAACCCCGTGGTGAAGGCGATGTAAATATCGGTCCAGGTGGGTCTTTCAGCTAGAGAAGCCGCGCGATACCAAGGTCGCTGCCGAGAATCGTAAGGGGTATCGGTTTGGCGCACAAAAAACGATCGCCCGCCACTAACATCCAACCGGGCGTAGTTCCGTAGGAAGTTCGTGGACTGATTGCTATAGGTGAGCTGGAGGGTACCGTCTTCAGGGACTCGCAACACGCCAAAAAACTCGCCCTTTTGGGCACTGCCGCAATAGGCCAGCGCCACGGTCGGCGCAATTTTCATTTGCTGATACAGTTGGCTTTCGCCAAATTCAGCGTTATTCACATCCAATAGCCCTTGAGCAAAGGCGTCCGCATTGAGGCGGTTAATTTCGTGGGGGGTTTCAAAGTAGCCCTGTAGCTCTTGTTCAATGCGGGCCGTCAGTTCATGGCGTAGTTGGCCCGCCAAGTCATTGACGGCTTTTTGGCCATTGCGGAACGACAAATAGCCGACTAACCCAACAGCACCGACAATTTGACCGACCCCAATCAAGATCAATAAAACTCGCAATGGCAGCGGCGAGTGTAAGCGGGGGCGAGAGAACAGGGACAAGGACTTTACCAGTTATCAACGTCGTTGCCAGCAAGACAGTCGTCTAAATCCAGCTTGGGTTTAGCGACATTAAACAGATGCAACCCAAAATCTTGGGATAAATCTTCGCACACTTTGATGCCCCTAACGCTGTTGCCTTTGGCATCCAGCAGGGGAGAAAAGATGCCCACCCCCAACGTGCCCGGCACCACCGCCGTGATGCCGCCACCGACCCCACTTTTGGCTGGCATGCCCACGCGATAGGCCCATTCTCCCGAGCCGTCGTACATGCCACAGGTCAACATGACGCTGATGACATCCTGCACGTAGCGCTCATCTAAGGCCCGTTCTTGAGTCACCGGATTGACCCCACCATTTGCCAACGTGGCCGATAACATGGCGAGGTCTTTGGCCGTCACCATGACGGAACATTGCTGAAAGTAAAGGTCCAACGTTTCGTCAACGCGATCGCTGACCATGCCAAAGTTCAACATCAGGTAGGCCATCGCCCGATTGCGAAAGCCGGTCGCCTTTTCGGAGAGAAACACTGGCACGTTAATATCCAGCTCGCGTCCGGTATAGCGCTGAAACATGGCTAACAACCGCTTCAGGCGCTCGGTGCCGTTAGCCCCTTTGATCAGATCGGACGTGGCGATCGCCCCCGCATTCACCATCGGGTTGTAGGGGCGATTGGTCGTTTCATCCAACACAATGGCGTTAAAGGCCTCCCCCGAGGGTTCCACACTGACCTTGCTGTTGACGTACTCACGACCATGATCTTCCAAAGCGAGGCCATACACAAACGCCTTCGAGATGGACTGGATGGTAAACATCTGATCACAGTCGCCGATTTCAAAGACTTGCCCCGCTTGGGTGACCACACAGATGCCAAACCACTCGGGCTTCGCCAGGGCCAATTCGGGAATGTAGTCCGCCACGGCCCCCTCAGTGTTCGCCTGATATTGGGCGTGGAGATCGGTTAAATAGCTGCGAAAGGGGGAGGTAACAGCGGTAATCGAACTAGTGAGCGACTGCAAATCAGACATGCTGCCTACACCTCCGCCATGATGTGCTGGGCGACTTTCCGAAACTCTTGACTGACCGGATGGTCCGGATACTTTGCACAAAAGACGCCTTCACTGGCGAGCTGCACCACCTCCTCCGATAGGGGAAAAATCCCTGCCACGGGGCTCTGATAGGTCTCTTCCACTTTCTGTTTCAAAGCTTCTGGGTTCAAGGCACCGTAGGTCTTATTGATCGCCAGCAGTACGTTCCGCACGTTTAGCTGACGGGCCACATCCATAGTGACAGCAGTGCCCTGATAGTCTTGCTTGTCAGGCCGCAAGATCAGCACTAACACATGGGAAATGGCAATGGAGAGAAAGGTTTCTTTCGACAAGCCAGGATGAGTATCAATGAAGAGATAATCCAGTTGTAGCGATTTCACGAGGCTCCGAAAGCCATCATTCATCATTTTGACGTCGTAGCCATCTTTGAGAATGCGAGCAATGTCGTCAGCTTTAACACTGGCTGGCACCAGGTACAACTTATCGGCATCAATTCCAACATTTGCTCCCACGTCGTAGGCAGCTTTTTCAATCGGGGCCTCGCCCCACAGATAGTGATTGAGGGTGGTGGTGACTTGCTCGGGCTCCAGGCAAAACAGATTATGAATTCCGGGAGAGGGCACATCGGTGTCAAAGACGCCGACCCGGTAGCCATCAGCAGCTACGGTTGTTGCCAGATTAGCCGTAAAATTTGATTTTCCGGTTCCTCCCCGGTAGGAGTGAATCGAAACAACTTTGGGCATATCGAATTAATTTCAACGATTTGCAGACTTGCCCAAAGCTTCAGCCACCCAGCCCCAGAAAATTGTATCGGTCAATACAAAAGCCCTGAAAGCTCTAGCCACAGCGGCTTTACACGTTTGTTACGGCATTTTACGAACTCATGAGTCAGAGATCGTCGGTCACTGCTAGGAATAGAGATGGCTCAATAAGAGACAGTCCAGGACAGGCTAAATAGGGATGTTTATGGCTGCATGGTAGATCTGGTGGCCGATGCTCGCTTGGACGACAATTTGCCGAGTAGTGCTAGCTAAGGACAGAAAAAACTATGGTGAACAAAGTAGGGTTGGACTTTGACGACTTCGGCGGCAACGTCGATGTTGTGATTGTTAAAGGGGATAAAGACTCTCTAGCAAAGTCTGATTATCTAAACTCTTGGCAAGGTAACTGGTCGTTTGAGCAGGCCCCCCTTCAAGCATGGAGTTTTTATAGTGGGACGGCTGATCCAGTAGCCGGTTTCGCAGCTTTAGCAAAGGCACTATCAGCAGAGTTCTCTACAAAGGCGATCTATTTTTATTACGGTGATGCCGCCGGCTGGATGGGGTATCAGCTGTTTATCAATGGTGAAGCAAGTGAAGACTACAGTTTTGGCGTAGATTATGACGAGGAAATGGCTGAGGCTGGCATAGACTTGGCAGCACAGCGAAAAGCCGGCACTGTGGTCGCCCATAATGACGATGACTATCAATGCTTATTCTGGAGTCTGCTGCGGACACAAACTGCAGACGAAATTGTGGGTGGAGAGGACTTCATTGATGAGTTTCTCCGAGGTGAGTCCGCCTATATCGGCTGGGATTTATTCGCAAACTACTATTAACGAAAGGTCAACCCGGCAAGGCACAGTCAAGCACTACTGAGTTTCATCGTTACCAAAAGACCATTGCCCAAAAAGTCTATTAGCATCGCTACTATCCAGTATCAAAGTTGGTTTTAGAAAGCGAGTCATCGCGATCGCTGACGGCGCTTTGGGTGGGCGATCACTGAAAAGACAGGCTCGGAACAGTCACCACATTTAGCCTATCCATCATTGACTCAACTTCTTATCTGTTGAAAGTTACTTTATGAAGGAGAGAGTATTATGGCCACTGCCTTAGTAACCGGAGCATCTAGCGGCATTGGAGCAGAACTGGCTCGATTACATGCATCTAAGCAGGGAGATCTGGTGTTGGTAGCCCGTCGTGAGGCAGCCCTGAACGCCCTCAAGTCAGAATTAGAAAGCACGTATGGCATCAACGCCACCGTGATTGTGGCTGATCTGGCCCAACCGGATGCCGCAGACACGATTTTTGCCGCCACGGAAGCCGCCGGAATCCAGGTCGATATTTTGATTAACAATGCTGGATTTGGTGGCTATGGCAAGTTTCACGAGCGAGATTTAGCGAAAGATCAAGCCATGATGCAGGTCAACATGGTGTCACTGGTGAACCTCACCCACCTTTATCTGCAAGGCATGGTTGAGCGCAACTCAGGCCAGCTTTTGCATGTGGCTTCCACTGCCGCATTTTTACCCGGCCCATTGCAGGCGGTCTACTACGCCACTAAAGCTTTTGTGGTGTCTTTTTCTCAGGCGATCGCCCAAGAGCTGTCAGAGACCAATATCACATCAACGGTGTTGTGCCCTGGGGCCGTGGCCACCGGCTTTGTCGCTGCTGGTGATCTCGAAGGCAATTCCCTCTGGGATAATGCCGCCACCCCTGAATCTGTCGCCAAATGTGGCTATGAGGCCATGATGAAGGGCGAACTCGTGAAAATCAATGAGCCCCGACTGGATTTCATGCTGAATTGGGTTATCCCGTTTTTGCCACGCAAAACGGTGTTAAAAATATCGCAGCAGGCGATGGAAAAATGACCTCGATGTGTTCGCAAGGTTGTAAAAAACTCTGCCAACAGCATCAGATTAAGAGGCAGAGTTTTTTTGGCATCAGTCCTAACTTTGATTAATCGTCGCTATAGAACCCATTTGAGATCTTTTTGCTGAAAAATCAACCTTTTCGAACCCTCGATTCTCTACGCTCATAACGAAAGATTAGGCCTTACAAGTATTTCCCTTTCCATAAAGCCAAAACGACCAAGCTGTAATGCCTGTGGTTAGGGGGTGAGATGTCAAATGGGTTCTATAGAAGTCGCGTTGAATCCGGTGTGCGATCTAGCGTTGTTACCTACTCGTAACCGGACGGATGCTGGAAATCGCCGACGACTTCGTCAATTTGCTGGGCGATCGCCAACAACTCCATTTCGCGCCAGCGATGGCCGACAATTTGCAAACCTATCGGCAACCCCGCCTGGGTGTAACCGATGGGGATGACCACGGCGGGATGGCCACTCAAATTGAAGGGCATGGTGTATGCACCGTTGGCGACGGCATGGGGATAGTCGGTGCCATCAATTTCAATGGCACTCCAGGCAGGACGGTGGGTAAAGGCTACGGTTGCCGCCACAGGGGTCAACCAGACATCCCAATCGGCAAGGGCCGCATCCAATTGAGCGGTGAAGCGATCGCGCTCAGTCAATGCCTCAAAGTAGGCTAGCAACGTTGGTGTAAACATGGCTGATAGCGCCTGAAGTGGACTGCCCGATTGGCGGAGGGCGCGATCGCCTTGAGTGGTTTCGCGCCAGAGAAATGTCAGCGATTTTTGTGCGGCCTTGAACGTGACGGGCTGAGCGTAGCGAAAATTGAAGGCGGCAATCTGGTAGTAGAGCGCTTGGGCTGCCGTCCAATCAATATCGGGGGGCGACCAGTTCTCGACTTGGGCCCCCTGATCGCTGAGCTGCTGGACAGCCTGTCGCAGGGCTGCTTGGATCGCCAAGGCAACTGGCACCCGAAAGTCGTCGGACCAGGCAATGCGTAACGCCTGTAGCGGTTTATCACTAACCGGATCAAGGGGTACCGGGGGCAGGCTAGGACGACGCGGATCAGGCCCCACCAACAGCGAAAAACACAGTTGCAGGTCTTGGATTGACCGGGCCAGGGGACCCGGCACCAGCATTTGCCGAATACAGTGGGGCTGACCCGGCACTTCGAGAATATGCCCCGCTAACGACAGTCTTTGATCAGTGGGTTTGAGTCCGTAAACACCGCAGCAGTGGGCAGGCTGGCGAATAGACCCAGCAATATCACTGCCCAGATCAAGCGCTGAGAATCCCGCCGCAATGGCCGCCGCTGCTCCACTAGAACTGCCGCCAGGGGTGTAGCTGACGTTCCAGGGATTGTTCACGCGGGGGAACAGATCGTTAACCCCTTGATACGTGCCGTTGACATCTGAAGGATTGGTTTTCCCCAGCAGCACCGCTCCGGCTTGCCGCAAGCGCTCCACCAGCGTGGCATCCCGCTCAGGAATGTAATTGCGTAGCGGTGCGTATCCCGCTGTCGTCCGCACCCCCTGCGTTTCATAAAAGTCTTTGATGGTGATCGGGACACCGTGCAACGGTCCCCAGCATTGGCCTGCAGAGATCGCCGCATCAGCCTGTTGAGCTCTCAACCGAGCGTTCTCGGCATCAAGAGTACATATGGCATTCAGGGTGGCGTTGTGTTGGGTGATTTGCGCGAGGTGGGCTTCTAGCACTTCAACCGCAGACACCTGGCGATCGCGAATTAATTGCGCGAGTTGATAGGCCGGCCGAAAAACTAAGTCACTCATCCGTCTCTTTCCCTAGAACTCAGCCTGTGGGCTTGATAAAGTTAATTGTATTCACTTTTAGTTAATATAATTAACTAAATTCGCAATGGGTCGTCCAACCAAAGCAAATTCTCTGTCGCATCAGGATGTGATCTCGGCGGCGATCGCCTGCATCGACGCGGAAGGTTCTCCAGCGCTGAACGTCAGTCGGGTAGCACGACAATTGGGCATCAAGCCCCCCGCGATCTACAAGCATGTCCCAGATGGCAATGCTGGCTTACATCGAGCCGTGGCGTTGGTCCTGTGGCAGCAATACATGGCCTACTGCCATCAGCGGGTGGATGGCATTGAGAACGATCGCGATCGCCTCCTGACAGGCTGGCGCATTACCCGACAGTTCGCGCAGCAATACCCCTATCGCTACCAGGTTATGACGACTTTTGTACTTCAGCCAGATGACGCCGCAGCGGCCGCCATCATTGCCGAAACTCAGCAGTTTCTGGCTGAGGCGTTGCAGATGTATGGCTTGAGTCACGCCAAGCTGATTGATGCCATGCGAATGATGACCGCGACGCTGAATGGCTATATCGCGATCGAACAGCGCGGAAACTTGACGCTGGATCGCAGTACAGATGAGAGTTTTGAGGTGATTTTAGACGTGCTGTTGGTGGCAGTCGAGTACATCCGCGACGCCTGAACCGGAAGTTTGAGTCCGCACGGGGGACACGCTGATTAGTAACTGTAATTTCAAGAAACGCATCAACCGAATGAGCATCGATTTTGTCTTCACGGTTGGCGCGATCGCTATTTTGAGCGTTGGGTGGCAGAAAGCTGGCTACAGCGATCGCCCCTGACTCTTGGGATGGGCGATCTAGCCTAAAGAACCTTCACAACTTCCTCGTTCTTTCCTAACAGTCAGTTTGCGAGTTGAATTAGGATGTGACATAGCTAGCCCCGGTAATGGCTAATGGTGCAAACCCCCTCCAAACCCATCACCCTCGACGAGTTTCTGCAACAGCCAGAAACCAAGCCCGCCAGCGAATATATCAACGGAAAAATCATCCAAAAGCCAATGCCTCAGGGTCAACATAGTCGTATTCAGCAAAAGCTGATGAGCGCCATAAATGCTGCCCTTGAAGACGACCAAATTGCCCTGGTCCTACCTGAACTACGCTGTACATTGGGGGGGCGTTCCACTGTCCCCGATATTGCCGTCTTCCAGTGGGCACGGATACCCATCAACGAAGATGGCAGCATTGCCAACACCTTCAGTGCCCAGCCTGACTGGATGATTGAAATCCTAAGTCCCGAACAATCCTCAACTCGGGTCGCCAGCAACATCTTGCATTGTCTCGACCACGGCTGTCAGCTCGGCTGGCTAATCGACCCTGACGAGCACCTTGTGCAAGTCTACGACCCTAATCAGCGCCTCACTTCGCTTGAATCGGCTGAAGATATCCTTCCCGTGCCCTCTTTTGCTGAATCGTTAACCCTCACTGCAGGCAAGCTTTTTGGCTGGCTTCAAGTCCGCTGAAGAAGTCAAAGTGATTTGGATCTTTCAAGTATGCTCAACAAGCCATTTGATGAAATCACCAAAGATGACATCGAAGCACTAATTACAAATGGGGTCGCTGAAAGTAAGACACTGGAGTACAAGGAACAACTACCTGGTAACTCTGATGGCGATAAAAAAGAATTCTTGGCAGATGTCGTGGCGTTTGTTAATACCTCAGGCGGGACGATCATTTATGGCGTTAAAGAACAAAGAGATGCCTCAAATAAACCTACTGGCATTCCGCAATCGGTAGATGGTGTAGCTGATATCAATTCAGATGCAGAAATCAGAAGATTAGACAGCCTACTCCGAGATGGTATTGAACGTCGCATTTCTAACATTCAAATCAAAGCTATAGATGGCTTTGCAGATGGGCCTGTCATTCTAATTGAATTGCCAAGGAGCTGGAACTCTCCTCACATGGTGTCGTTTAAAGGAAATTCTCGATTTTTCGCGCGTAATAACGCTGGAAAATATCAACTTGACATAGGAGAAATCAGATCAGCCTTTGCCGCTTCAGCATCATTATCAGAACGCATTAAAAACTTCAGGAAAGAGAGGATAGCAAAGATAGAAGCTGGAGAAACACCAATCACCATAGAAAATAATCACATCATTTCATTGCATGTGATTGTCATAGAGACATTTGCATCAGGTATTTATTTAGATGTCACGCAAGTCGGAAAATCTATCCCTGATCTCAAACTTATCAGTGGTTATCCTGGAAATAAGAGATTCAACCTAGATGGATTGCTAACTTATGGAAGCTCATCTCATGGGACTCTTCTCCCATACTATACTCAGCTATTTAGAACTGGAATCATTGAAGCTGTTGACGCATATCTTCTGGAGCCCAACTCAGATCCTCATAATAAATATGTTCCTATCTACTATCTAGAAGACTATTTGATCAAGGCTTTAGAAAATTATCTATATCTATTGAAAGAGCTCAAAGTCAATCCTCCATTTTTGGTAACCGTCCCTAGGGTTGCTGTTGTGGAATCAGCGAGGGATGCTCTTCTCCG
>CAZLYS010000077.1:0-10233 GCA_964563415.1 uncultured Halomicronema sp. | reverse complement strand
CGTAGGTGATGTAGCGCAAAATGATGTCCATGTCGCGCAAACAAGCAGCCATGCGGCGGCTAGTGTAAGCGTTACCACCGGGTGCAATCAACTGGGGCTGCTCAGCAAACAGCTCACGAGCAGCACTGGCAACAATGGCCGAAGAACTGCTGGTAATGCGGTTGACCGCATCCATCCGCTTATTACCATCAGCAACCATTGCGCTCAAAGCATCAATCTGGGCATCGCTCAAGTAAGCGCCACGGGCATCAGCTTGAGAGACTACTTTTGCAAAAGCGTCAAACATTCACTCAATCTCCTTAGAGTTTGTAGAAGGGTTTTAAGGGTGGTTCAAGTTTCCGGAACGTGAGCAAGTCATGCACAAAAGAAGCTCCATCACAAAGTCCTCAATCTATAAGAACCAGTAAGGTGCTATTGAGACAATTAACCTTCCCACAGACAGAAACCTTAGAAGGATTTATGTTTCTTAAAGCAAAGAGATTGGCACGTGGAACCCTAGACCAAACCAGACAGTTGCCTGTCACCAACTCTCAACTTCCCTGTTTATACTATGCCGTTGAATCAGTTTGCTGTTACGAATTGTCAAACATTTCTCGGCGAGCTGAAACCCCCTCTATGAGTAGCTTTTGGCAATTTGGCGAAAACTGCCGAATTACTCGAAATGCAACGAAAAGTGAAGAAATAATCGATTTTTGTTATCGCGGCTTCGTTGCGATGGCAAATGCGATTTTTGGGCTGGGTGGTTTCCAGGTGGATTTCATCAGCTCTTCACAACTGCCAACTGGCGTTCCAGGTCAAAGAGGAACCCGTGAATATATTCCTCCGTCCATTCCGGGCCATAAAAGCGAGTAAACATGCCGCGAGCGGGATCTTTTTCGGCGCGATAGCGGAGATAACGCAGTTGTGCTTGTTCGATATTTTGAAGTGCTGCGGCATCGGTAATGGGCTCGGCTTGCTCGACAAACTCCAGATAGGCTGTTAAATAAGCTTTAAATGCCTCAAAGACATGGGTTTGTACAGCTTCTGTCTCAGTGGGGCGAGTCCACAGGAAGGCAGGAGAGAAGAACGGTTGTGCTTCCTCTGGAAAATCTCCTCCCCACGGTAGATGCGCTTGAAACGACTCAAAAATCGGCAAAATCGGCTGTGTATACTTCGCCTGATAAGCAGCATCTTCGCGAAATAAAGGTTGCATATCCAGCGCAATAAGGTGTCCGCCGGGCAAGGTTACTAAATCTGCACCAAAGAAAGGCAAATCATAGTTTAGGCGGGGAAAGATCACGAAGTTGAGCACTTGCAGTGCGTTGCCCCCTTGCACATGGGCAGCCCGAATCTGCCGTAACTTGGGCGACTGATAGGCATAGCTAGTCGTCAAAACAGTCTCTTGGCGTTTGCCTTTGCCAGTAACGGCCTGTTTCGATTCAAACCCGGATGGGATGGGATACGATTGCAGCTCCAGAGCTTGCTGTAGTTGCGCGATCGCATGGTCTAAAAAGGGTTGGTAAAGTGTCATGATGCTTGCTCAACTAACCAACCGCAGCCGCCAATGGCAGGGCATCTTCAAACAGGAATTCATGCAGAAAACGCTCAGACCACTCGTGACCAAAATAGCTGCTAAATAGCCCCGAAGCCGGATCCCGCTCAGCACTGTATTGGTCATAATCTTTCTGAGCCTGACACACTTGTTGGATCTCGGCAGGGTCGGTCAAGGGTTCAGCATTATCCAATAGCTGCAGGTAAAGCTGGAGATAGTCCTTAAAGGCTGCCAACACCCGCGTTTTCACCGTTTCTGCATCCGTCTTAGCGAACAATAGATATTTCGAGAAATATTGATTTGCATCGTAGGATTTCATTTCCAGATTCTGACTGAGATCAGGGTATTGGTCATGCAATGCTTTCAAGGGCGCAATGTATTTCTCTAAGTAAGCCTCGTCTTGAAAAAGCGGCTGAAAATCCATCACGATCAGGTTTTTGACTTTACCGAAGGAGAGGAAATCAACCCCTAGCAAGGGCAAATCGTACTGATGGCTGGGATAAATCACACTGTTGAGGATCTGAGAGACTTCCCCAGCGTCGATGTAGGTATAGCGAATTTTCCGCAGTTCTGAGCACTGATAACACCAGCTTTGAATCGTCGCTGGGCAACGTCCGCGATCGCTCACTCGGCGTTCTAGACCTTCTGGAATGGGGCGATGCTGTAAGCTAAATCGCTGATTGAGCGCTGTTTCCAGGTGCTTAAGAAAGGGTTTATACATGTTTGATAAAAAGCTTTCATCCTAAAACCTGACATTAGAGGATATCTGGGGAGATTTTCATAAAGACCCGCCAGAGCGTAATTTTCCTTAATGTACTGACGCTGCCCGCCGCCATCTCTGAGGCTAAGATGACCGAGCCAAATTGTGCTGAACCATGTTGGTTAGATCCTGTTCAGACACTAGGCGACGCTCTGAGCAATAGGTCATGAGATACACGCCGTTCAGCATCCGTACAGTGCTGACCCGCACCCGAAAATCATCCGTCAGGAACCAACACCGTTCCTGGCCTTGGCTCCGGTCATATTCCGTATCAATGGTGAGGATGCCATCGTCCCCAAACCAGTATCGACAAATCACGGGGATTTTCTCGATGTAGCCCTGATTCCGCAGCAATTTTCCAGAAAGTCTCGTCTCGTCGTCAGGAATATCCACCAAGACAGCGGCCTGATCAGGATTCGGCTCGCCATTATCTTCGTGGGCTTGCCACATAAAACTGGCTCCTCCTGTGGCCTTGGCGGGGTCAATATCTTGGGCTTCACAAATAGACTGAATCCGCTCATCGGCGGGGGGCACGACACCGACATATAATTTCGACTCTCCCGATTCATCGGCAACCGTATCGAAGTGATGAACTGTGCGCTGGGTAAACCAAATCCCTTCGCTTTTGCGGAAAAAGTCCATCATTGTTTTTGGCGTAACCAGCAAAATGTATTCTCCTGAAATGTGCGTTGATTCAAATTGTTAGGGCTTCTATCCCAGTCCCTTTGTCTCCCCAAACTTTCGGGGCGGTTGAATCCGGTCACCCCACAATTTGTGAATCAGTGAGCTATCAGTGGATTCAACTGCGTAAGTCCCATTTTTATGGGTATATCAGGAAAACATTAGAGTTCCTTGCTCAAGCATTTTAGGGGTGAAATTACAGCGAGGTCGCAAAACTGAGTTACCTTTGGGCAGCTTCCTCTATTTGATTCTGCAAGATGAAGGAATGTCATTTACATTAAGAAGTGTAAATTGCGTTAAGGCGATCGCGGCGTTCAGCCACCTTCATTATGGAATTAACTCAAATACAGGCTTTCTTGGAGAGTGCGGATCCTCAATGTCGCATGAAAGCGATGGTTGAACTGAGAAAACATGAACCAGACGTTGTGGTGCCCTTGCTGAAACAGCGCATGTACGACAAGGAGTTCGTGATTCGCTCGTTTGTCGCGATGGGATTAGGTTACAAGCAAACACCAGAAGGGTTTGAGGCTTTATTAACTTTGATCGAAACAGATCGAGATCCGAATGTCGTGGCGGAGGCAGCGAATTCCCTCGAAAAGTATGGTGATCGCGCCGTTCCTCACCTGGTGAAACTATTCGAGCAAAATACCCATTGGTTGGTACGACAAAGTATTTTTGCCGCATTGGAAGGAGTGTCACCTGACGTCGAGTTGCAGCTGTGTCGCTGGGGCTGGGAAGGGGAAGATTTGGTCGTGCAAAATAGCGCGATCGCGAATTTGGCCGTACTTCAGGATACGCCTGAAGCCGGCGAGGCACTCGCGATTCTCCTGGCAGCAGCAGTCTCAGAGACCCCTATGATTCGTGCCCAAGCGGCTAGAACTCTCAAGTCTTTTGACGACCCCCAAGCAAAAGCAGCTCTGCTGGAACTGAGGCAAGATGCAAACCTACGGGTTGTTGGGGCAACTCTCGAAAGTCTCGTATGAGGCTAAGCCTTGGTGTCAAGATCTTAGGTGGAGTAAGCTCTTTTATATGGTTTAAGCACCTTATGAGGATGTTCAAAAGGGGGAGCTTTGCCTAGCAAAAGTTATCCAAGGCGACAGATATATATCATCGCTGGTGCTTCTGGATTGATTAAGTAGCCAAAATCGGTTGGACAACTTTCCAAACCCGACCTTAGTCTGATATCACGACAATGTACTAAAGGATATTAGCGTGCCGCAACAAAAAAATCCCTCGACTGCTGAAGCCGAGGGTATTGTGTTGAGCTGACATCGTCGAGGAATCCATCTCGGAGATAATCAAAAGGTATTCGCTTTTTCTGCGTTCTACGCAGAATATACCTAGGCTCTAGTACTAGAAGAATAGAAGGAATTGCCTGAAAGAGCAATGATGTAGCTGTTATGGGTGAAAACCTTGCTGTGATTGGATGTGGGTACGTTGGTACAACGCTTGCAGAGTATTGGCAGCAACGCGGGCATCGGGTGATAGGAACAACAACCCGTTTTGATCGCGTTGCCGCTCTCCAAAAAGTGTTATCAGACGCCCAAGTTGTCCGAGGAAATAATTTCCAAGAGGTTGCTGGTATCATCTCAGGCCAAGATACGGTTGTGGTGAGTATTGCACCGTTGCGTTCTCAAGCAGGAGACTCGGAAATTTATGCCGCGACCTATCTGCCGATGGCCCAAAACCTTAAAAAAGCCATACAACAAAGTGACAACCTCCTCCAAGTTATTTACCTGAGTAGCTGTTCGATTTACGGTGATCACCAAGGTAAGTGGGTAGATGAAACCACCCCCATTTTTCCGGCGACTGAACACATTCGTATTCTGCAAGAAGCCGAACAAATACTATTGCAGGCTGGCAACGACACTCAAAAAGTCTGTATTTTGCGCCTGGGAGGCATTTACGGGCCAGGTAGAGAGTTGTTGAAGCGCTATGGGAGTTTGGCTGGTAAAACTTTGCCAGGCAAAGGCGATCGCGTCATCAACTGGGTTCATCTCGCTGACATTGTTGGGGCCATTGACTTTGCCCGAGCGAATCACTTAACTGGCATCTATAACGTTGTCGATGACAGCGTAATGACAGTACGTGAACAAGTACAACTCATCTGTACTCACCATCAACTGCCGACTGTGCTGTGGGATGAGTCAAAACCCGCTCAAGCAGTTAAAAATTTGCGCGTGAGTAATCAAAAGCTCAAAGCGATGGGATATCCACTGATCTATCCCCAGTTAGTTCCTTAAGGTGCGGTATGGCACAGCATCCAAGGAGGTTTCCTAGTGAAAAGTGGTCCCGATCCTAGACATCAATAATATGTGGTTAAAAATATAGCGGCATGCAGTCGAGTCAAGCACACACTGTTCCCTACTCCCTATTCCCCGTTCCCTTCAAGCAAACGAACTGTACTTGACCAAACTGCACAGGGCTATAGGACAGTCAGCCAATCACTGCCAAGTAGCGGGGGCGATTCGCTGGCATCATCGCTCATCTTGGGGGCCCCTGACACGGCTCCTCCCATACCGGCGATCGCGTGCTATCGAGAGGGCGGTTCATCCCGCACTTGCATGGGCGGGACAGTGGCGCTCGACCTGGGTGTACAGTTCCTCGCCTTCCACTCTCACCGATGCGCTGGGCACGGGCGGTGACCATTGCTCGGCGGGCGCTGCCAAGCGAGCTGCCCAAGTGCGAATGCGGTCATGGGCCTGCCCCACGATTCGTCTAGGAGCTCGGGCGCTGCGGGCTGTCAGCGCCCTCTCGCCCCCTGTTGTGGGCGTCCTCAGTCGAGGCATGGGCGTTTCCGCCCGCTCATTAGACCGTTTCTGGCAAGCCTTACAGCGATAGTCTTGAACTGACTCACCAGATTGAAGCTGACGCACACCATGCTTCAGTAGCTGCTCACTGGCGCAGCCAGGACATGGCATATCAACTAGCTGAATTCGTCTCTAGCTCAAGTCTCTAGCTTTCCTCACTCGGCTGACCAGTGCCCCCTTGCGGCCCGCATCTATTCCGCTATCTGCGAAACTTCTTGAGTCGTATTTTCGGCTGCTGTTGCTTCCAAGGCGCGCATTTCAAAGCTCGCGGTCGGCGTGCTGAAATCCACCTTAAGGGGAAAAGCGACAGGGTTGCGGGAATCTACCGCCGGGTTGATCTCGCTCACCGTAAATTGAGCGACGCCGCCATCGACAAGGCGATCGCCTAACTCGTCGGCATAATCATCAAAGCTCAGGATGTCGCCAGGACTAAACTCACCCAGTACTACGCCGTCTACCGAGACCTCAAAGGTATCATCGGCATCAACCCCGGTTGGAAAGCCACTGATGCGAGTAAACACCGCATCATCAGCCTCGCCCACTCCAGTCATACCAGGGAAGATCCGACTAGCCACGCCAACAGGGATATCGCGAGCGGTCATGGTGTATTCAAACCCGTCGGCTGCCGGGGGGTCAACCCATCGGCCAGAGGGCACATTGTTGAAGACAAACACGCCGATCGCGATGAAGCGAACCGGCAAGACCGGACGAAACTGGCTACTGCCGTCGTTGGGATTAACAACTATACCGTCGTCATCATCGCCGTCGCCGTCGCCGTCATCATCGCTGTCGCCGTTGTCATCATCGCTGTCGCCGTCATCATCGCTGTCGCCGTCGCCGTCGCCGTCGCCGTCGTCATCTATATCGTTATCCCCATCAGGGATACCGCCGATGAGGCCATCATCGTCTAGGTCGTCATCGTCTAGATCATCACCATCATCTAGGTCGTCGTCAAACTCAATGTCATCAAACGACGGCAGGTTAATAATGGCAATGTCATTAAAAATACTGATAGATTCAACCCGAGACGTGCTGGTAAAAGCGCGGCTGATGATAACTCGAGTCCCACTGCCGCCGCTGCCCATGTCGTCCATGTCACCGTCGTCCATGTCATCCATGTCATCCATGCCAAAGCCGTCGTCGCCATTGGCAGTGCTGCCGAGGGTAAATTCTGGCGGGGAAAAGATGATGCCATCTTCAAAGGTTAATTCCACTGAATCGGCTTCATAGCTACTGCCAGCGCGCTCAGCATCGTATACACCGGAGGGGATGAAATTGCCAAGCACGACTTGGCTAACCGGGGCGTTAGGGTCTTCTTGATACTGCACCAGAGTAACTGGGGTGCGGCGCTGTACGACACCAATCCCTGAAGCATCAGTAACAAATCCAGTTTCTCGGAGGATGAAATTTTCTGCCCGATATTCGGTAAACGGGTTGCCGCCAGTCATCAGCGTTTCGGGGCTGACCACCTCGAACTGTATTTCAGTCGGAATGTTGAAGAACTGAGCACCACTGGGGCCAACCGCTCTAAACGACAGCGTACCGAGAATATCCCCTTGAGACCCAACAAAGTTATCAACCAGATTGGCTTCGGTGGCAACTTCGCCATTTCCAGCAGTGCTGATGGTCGGTAGGGTGTTGATGCGGAAAATCGCGTCGGCAGGAATATTCCCCTGATTGGTCTCAATCAGGAGGGTGTTGTCGTCTAATGTGCTGTTATAAATGACCGCTCGCGTATCGATTGAACCAGGTACATCACTGTTTTCAATCGTGCCGTCAGTCGGCACAAAGATGTCAACGTCATTGAGCACTGCCCCACCACCCGTCACGTCGAGCTGTGCCCAGCCCGGATTTGCAGTAACCGCAAGGGCGAGACTACTCACTAAACCGATGAGGGTATATCTGTTAGACAGTGAAAGACTCATGTTGTTAACTCCGTTGAATTACAAATACTGATGCGAATTTGGGTTACTCGGATGTTGTTGCGTGAAATGGCTAACGATTCACGGACTAGTGCTCAATATTATTGAATATCAAGACGTAATAAGCATTTGAGGAGTTCCGGATCACCCACGGGAAAGTGTTTGAAAGACCCGTGGGTGGCCCGATCGCTAAAAACGGAATGTGGTTCTCAAAGCTCCAATCGTGATGGTGTCACTGCCAGAGGCGTTCGCCGGTTCAAACAAAACAATAACGCCAGGCGTCAGGCTGATGTTGTCCGTCATTTGATAGCGGTAGAAAGCTTCGACATGTAAAGTCGAGCCAGGTTGGTCACCAGGGTCGCCCAGGTTGCCTGCCAACAAATCAGGAATGTTTTGTCCCTGGCGCAAATCACTACTGGTAATGCGAGGAGGTTGCCCAATATATAGACCACCTAGATTACCTGGTCCAAAGAGGTCCGGAAAGTTCATAAAGGCCATCCAGTTCACGGTTTCTACAGAGCCATCTTCGCCAGGGGTAACCGAGGTGGTGTAACCGCCCCAGCCTCCAATGGTGAATCTAGGTGTCACATCCCAGTCTAGGGTCGCTCCGAAAGCATTAGTTGTCAGGGCATCCCCCGCAGACAGTTGAGTATCGCCAATACCCGTACCCAGGTTGCCATTTTCGCTATAGCTATTAACGTAATTCAGCGCCAAATCAACGGTGTCAAACGGGGAGGCAGTGAGCTGAAAGCCTAGGGTGCGATCGCCACCAAATAAGCCGTTTTCGCTCGGATTATTGCCATCAGCCACGGCATAAACTCCCTGCAAACTCAGGCGATCAAGAATTTGCCAGTCAAATCCTAAACCGGTATCGCCATTACCGATACTCAAGATCGGGTTGCGTTGGGCGAAGATCGATAGCGGCCCGGAACCAGCCCCTTCGGCTTCACTAGGCCCCCGAAAGACGCTTACCTGGTTTACTCCAGCCGCTCCGACAATGAGGGCTACTCTGTCGCCAATCAAGCGACGATACGTTAAATCGGTCAATTCAACATCAAAGTCGGTATCGCCTTCGTAAGCCAGACGAATATTGTTGGTTAGACCCAATGCTGTGTTGGTGTTGGCATCAAACAAGCTGTTGCCCTGCCCGGCCTGCAAACTGATCAGCAACAAATCGCGGCGGGTGAGGCGGCTGATTAGTGAGAGCTGAGCATTGCTATAGAAGTCGATCGCGCCAGCCCCCGGATCATCCGTTTCCGCATTGCCATCGACGGGGAAGAAATCGGCTGTGTTGTTGGTGCGTCCCTGCAGACCAAAGATCACCTGACCAAACAAACGGGTCGTTGGAGAAAACTGATTGGCTTGCAATTCTTCGATGACGGCTGCTAGTCGATCGACATCTGTCGTCAATTCGATAAGTTCGTCGTCAAATTGCCGGGTCAACGCCGCGATCGTTTCTTGGTCTTCTGGCAACAGATCGGCAAGCTTGGTGACTTCATCCAAACAGGCATTTAAGCCTGCAGCAAACTCGTACCGCGTCAATGACTGGTTACCCCTAAACGTGCCATCGGGAAACCCTTCTAAACAGTCATAACTTTCGACAAGGGATTGGACTGCCAGATAAGACCAATGATTGGGGTCGATGTCAGATAATTCTTCCAACGTGTTGGTTTGCGCAACGGCATGGGGGCTACGCAGTTCTAGGGGGGGCTCTGGCAACGGCTCATTTCCTTGCAGCGATGGTACTGGTCCGCTGTCGTCTGAGACTTCGGGACTTAGCCAAATATCGCTCGTGCCGCCCGTGTTGTTCTCGGTTGTTTCGGTTTCTAGGTCAGTAAAGGGGAGGCCTGCGATCGCCTCCTTGTGGGTGCTATTGCTCTCCTCAGTCGAGGGCACTCTCGTGTTTACAATAGTAGGAAAAATTGCCGCAGCGATGGCCAAATCGGCATCAAAAGATTGGGAAACAGGATCCGCCTTCGCAACTTTGTTGGATAGTTCTTCTAGTTCTTTTGGGCTTGTAGGATGAACCTCTGGACTAATTTCGGTTGCAGCGATCGCGGCTCGACTTAAACACACCCCCATCGCCAAGGCAGTCATCAGCCACAGTGGCCCCTTAAAGTTGATTGACATTGTTTTCCTCACACACCGTTAATTTAGGTGGCTTGACTCCCCACAAATCTGGCCCCAACGCTCTCAAAGGCCGATAGAAGTCAGCCGATATCAAATTAGGACGAAGTATAGCCTTCCAAGGTTGCCGTCCCAGGGCTGTGAGTGATTGAACTTATCAATGATTTATAGACAAAAAGTTTAGAGGGAAAGACGTTAAGTCAGACCTTTTGAGAAGGTCAAATCAGCTCTCTGAAAAGGAATCGAGCTATTTCTGGGGTTGGGCATCTGTGCCCTGAAATAAATGGAAAATTTCCTAGCTGGAATTTTCCATTTATTAAAATTGATTTCGGCGAACCGAATCAGTCAGTAATATCAATTCCTTAAAATTGGACGACACTTCGACCAATTGGAGATCCCCCT
>CAZLYS010000076.1:0-10253 GCA_964563415.1 uncultured Halomicronema sp. | reverse complement strand
AAGGCGGCGTCGGCTTGTCGAAGGAGCACGCTAATGTTGTCAGAATCTTCAGGAAATAGGGCAATGCCAATACTGGCGGTCATGAATACTTGCTGCCCAGGGAGTGAAAAAGAATGTCCCAAACTCGTAAAAATGTCAGCCACCATATCAATAATGGTGTCTCGATTTTTGGGGGCTGGCACCACGATCGCAAATTGGTTACCAGTGAGTCGGGCCACGGCGGTAGAACGAGGCAAAATTCCGGTAAGTCGTTGGGCCGCTGCCGTGAGCAGCATATCGCCTGCCGCATACCCCAGTGTATTGTTGACTTGCCGCAGGCGATCCAAACTGAGGGTAAGCAGAGCGACTTGCTGTTTCCCTTTAGAGGCGCGGCGCATCGCCTGTTCTAGCCGTTGTTTGAGGAGTTGATAATTGGGCAACTCGGTCAGAATGTCGTAACGCGATAGCCGATTGAGTCGTTCAGCAGTATGTCGCATTAAAGTGTTGTAGCGGGTGGTCAAGGCATCTTGTTTGCGGAGGCGAATGGCGATCGCATCCAGCAAATCGCGATCGCTAAAGGACTCAATCAGGCAATCATCTGCCCCCAAGGCCACAGACTGTCGCCAACGCAACTCATTACGAATCGTCGTCAACAAGACGATCGGAATCGAGAGCAGATCAGGCTGATGCTGCAGATATTGCAACAGCTCAAAGTTATCCCCGCCGGATAACTCTAAGCCACACAAAATTAAATCTGGATACTGCTTGCGAATGAGCTCAAGAGCATTGGCACTATTATCAGTCGCAATAATTTCATAACCCTCTTGGGTCAAGAGAGTGATGTGCGATGCTCGCAGTTCCCCTTCGGCTTCGATAACTAGAATTTTGCGCATAATACTTCAAGACGGAGGCAGACTCAAAAAGTTTTGGAGATGAAGCCGCATTTTTGCGGAGAAACAAAATTTTCAAGTTGGACTTTATACACTTCGAAACTGGGACCCCAATGCCGATCTGGTAACCTCCTCTGCACGACCCTGACCATCCCTTCCAGCGGGCAGTTTCCTAGAGGATGCTCCTAGTCCAGAGGCGATATCTTCAGCACTCCAGATGTTTTCTCAAGAGGGGGGGGATCGCAGCCGTTGGGTGATCTTTGGCAGCTATTTCCTGTAGAGCTTTGATTAAACCGCTGTACTGCTTGACAGCAGCATTATTGGCTTTACCTTGCCGCAAGCAGTCTGGGTTGGTGATCGACAGTTGCAAATCTTCTCAACTTCAAAGGTTGGTGGCCAGGTTCTTGGAATGTTATCTCAACATACCGTTGCCAGCTTGGTGTAAAAAGTGGTTGACGACACGATTGCAGATTTAATCTGTGCCCCTCTGCTATCAAGATTTCTCTCCGCTATATCGGTGTACTTAGTTACCCAACAGGGTGAGGGAATTCCAAGGGCACTCACGAGCTATCCATAGCTGCTTTAGTCACGTTACTCCTTACCTTTAACCGGTGCAGATTTGCTCTAGTGTGGTGAAGAAATTCGGATAGGAGATGGCGGCGGCCTCGGCCCGCTGCAGGGTGGTCATGCCCTGAGCGCGGAGGGCGGCAATCGTGAGACTCATCCCCACGCGATGGTCGGTAAAACTATCCACCGTTGTACCGGTGAGGGTTGACAGCCCGCCAGGAATTTCCAGCCCGTCGGCGAGTTCTGTGACATTGGCCCCCAGCCGATTGAGTTCCGTTGCCATCACTGCCAGGCGATCGCTCTCCTTGACGCGGAGTTCTGCCGCGTCTTGAATAACGGTTTGACCTTCTGCAAACAGCGCTGCCACCGCTAAGATCGGAATCTCATCAATCATGCGGGGAATCATGTCACCGCTGAAAGTGGCTCCCCGCAATGGCCCGTAGCGCACCCGCAAATCGGCAACTGGCTCGCCGGTGACCAATCGTTCATTTTCAAAGGTGATATCCGCGTTCATGGCTTGCAACGCCTCTAAAATGCCGGTGCGGGTCGGGTTGACGCCGACATTTTCGATCACGAGTTCAGAGCCGGGGGTGATGGCAGCACCCACTAACCAAAATGCCGCAGAGCTAATATCTCCGGGCACGATGACGGTCTGACCAGTTAAGTTGGCGGGTCCGTTAACGGTGACAGTGCACGCAGTCTGATCAATCGTCAGGTCAGCCCCAAACGCCTGTAACATGCGCTCACTGTGATCTCGCGACAGGCTCGGTTCGGTCACGGTGGTAGGGCCATCGGTGAGCAGCCCCGCTAACAGCACACAAGATTTCACCTGCGCTGAGGCAATGGGGGAGTGATAATGGGTTGGCTTGAGGGCTTGGCCTTTTACGGCTAGGGGGGCTAGCGTATTTTCCTGGCGTCCCCAAATGTTGGCCCCCATTTGCATCAAGGGTTTAATGACCCGCCCCATCGGACGCGATCGCAATGAACTGTCACCCGTTACGGTAAAAAAGCGATCAGGGTGCGATGCCAACAGGCCGAGCATGAGTCGTAAGGTCGTCCCTGAGTTCCCCGCATCCAGTACATCTGCCGGTTCCTGTAAGTTGCCAAGCCCGACTCCCTGGACCGTCACCCATTCATCTTCCAGGTTCGGAATCTTGACCCCCATTGCCTGAAAACATTTGGCTGTACTGCGCGGATCTTCTCCTAATAACAGCCCTTGAATGCGCGTCTCTCCCGCCGCGATCGCCCCTAACATCAACGCCCGGTGAGAAATGGATTTATCACCCGGAACTTGAATTCTGCCCCTGAGTGCAACCCCGTCAGGAGGGACCGTCACCGCGAGTTGTTGGTGTGGCTCAAAATGGGTCAGGTGCAGTAGCGATCCAGTCATGATGATATGCGTGATAAACCGACTGCCATCGTAAGAGCAAGAGAGTTCTCAGACAAGGGGCTTCACCCCTCCAGCCCCCACCTAGAAGGCATGCAATATCGTGATTCGCATTGAAAATGAGACCTAAGGTGTCGCTCAGAAGCGCCTAGTACATCAATGTTTTGACACGGTTTGATTAGCAAGCCGCCGCTGACTGCTCCATCTCAGATCGCTGAAAATGCTATTTGATCAGGATTTTGCTCTGCACTCCGCAGGCTACATCTGGCACTTTACGCTATT
The DNA here is from genome assembly GCA_964563415.1 of uncultured Halomicronema sp. GTDB lineage: Bacteria > Cyanobacteriota > Cyanobacteriia > Phormidesmidales > Phormidesmidaceae > Halomicronema. The sequence continues at coordinate 7,148 of CAZLYS010000076.1, read as the reverse complement.
CCCGATAGAGTCTATGGGGCGCACGGTTAATCGCTCTATAGCCACAGAACTCCTTAATAAATACTTTTTTGAGAAAGTTGAGCGTTGGCGGAGCCACTCCTGAGGAGTATCGCCGTTTGGGATCTGAGTACGTGTGGGGCTGTTCACCCATGCAAAAAAATCCCCTGACCTTTAGGTCAGGGGAAACCGTCAAGAAACCTCCAGGAGACTGAAGACTCAGCGTTAGGCCAACAGACCCAACGTTTTACCGTGGTCACGAGCCATGCGGATAAATGCTTGACGTTCTTTGCTAGAAATGCCCACCCGGTTGCAGAAGTTCGTAATCACTTTGGAATGCAGTGTGATCGCTTGGCCGCGCACTTTGTTGAACTTCGGAGTCCCGATGAGCTGACGAGTCAAAACCACAACCGGTGCAAACATAACTAAGCCTCCTTAGGCATCAAAAGTGAAGTGAAATCAGATGCGAGTTTCAAACCTCAAGTGCCTTAGCTCACTGCCAAAGACACTAGGAACAAGCCAGTGACCAACAACGTGGCGATTGCTCCCTGCAAGGCGTAGCGCTGTTGTTGTTCTTGAGAAGGATATTCCGCCAGATACATTTCAGGTTCGACGGCATAAGCATTGAGAACGCCATTGTCTAGTTGCGTGGTGTACATAAAACCAACCTCAATTACAAGAATGTGCTCTTCATGTAAATTAATGTAACAGATTCTGTAACGATATCGTTACATTGCTTGCATTTATTTTGCTTATACCCTGTTGCTGTGTTGGTTATTGGCACTGATTACGAGGCTGAGATCCTTTTGCTGGCAACGCATCGGCCAAAAAAATCCCCTCATCGGCACCGATGAGGGGAACGTATGCTGTCTAGTTTGAGTTGAGCAGGAGGAGAAAAGCGAAGCAGTTGTGCCTAGCGACTGTAACGAACACCTCGGTAGGTGAGTTCTTCATTTGGCTGGCGGAGGGCGACGGTGTACTGCTTACGGACGTAAGACTGGCCGCGGAAGGTAGCGGTTTCGCTAGTTTCAGAAGCTTCAACAGCAGGCATGGACGCTTCGTAAGACTGACCGAGGAAAGAGAGTTTCATGGTGGGGCTCCATCATAGTGGGTGCGTTGTTGTTGATAGAAACAGCCCCTTTCGGGCCGCTTCCTGGCAGAAATGTGTGTTCTTTCTCACTGATTGCTGTGATATGGCCCCAAAGGTGGCATGGGTGAGGCTAGGGGGCGATCGCTTCAGGCCGATAGATGCTCATTGAGGCAATCAATCGCCATGTCGATACTCACAGCTGCGGTCTGAATATGGTCGTCCTGCAGTCCCTCAGCCAGGCAATATTCGAGGTAGCCCAGTTCAATGACGAGACTTTTGACAATGGCTTTTAGACGACGTTGACGAGCCGTCGGGTGAGTGGTGGAGAGAGTGGAAACATTCATATGGGTATCCTCTGCGATTCGGGGTTATCGCAGTGATATCGCGCCTTAGCTTGTTGCAGCTAGCCCCAATTTCTCAACAGGTTGGACGTTGCAGGGTTTGGTAGATGCAACGGAATAGTACATTCATCGGCAAATCGTTTAGTGCAGGACGCTTATGTCCCCACTAGCGAATGGGCGACGCTTGAACAGGCTAAGAGTGGTAGAGCGATCGCCCCCTATAACGGCAACAGGACGACAAAGCAGGTTTTGCCAGGTGCTGATTCCATCATTAGACTGCCGCCGTGGCGTTTTTCCACAATGCGGTGGACAATATCGAGACCCAGTCCGGACCCTTTGCCCATGGGTTTAGTGGTGAAAAAAGGCTCCAGGACGCGAGTCTGCACCTCCGGGGGAATGCCCGGTCCGTTATCCTCAATTTCGACCCTGAGAGAGGCGTCTTTTTGGCAGGTGCGAATCGTAATCTGTGGCGGGCTGTCGTCCGGTGTACCTTCATTGAGGGCATCGATCGCATTGTCGAGCAAATTGGTCCAGACTTGATTCAATTCACTGCCAAAGGCCATGATCTGAGGCAACTCAGATTCGTAGTGGCGGTTGATCTGAATGCCGTGCTTGAGCTTGAACGCAAAGAGTTGCAGAGTATCTTCGATGCCGTCATGAATATCGACTGACTGTTGAGCAGCTCGATCCATGTAGGAATAAGATTTCATCGACTGCACTAGCGTCGAGATGCGCTCGGCACCCTCTAGACCATTTTTCAGCATCCCCATTACGTCAAAAGAGAGGGCCAACCAGCGGAGTCCCATATCCCGCAGTTCGGTCGTCTCGTCTCGCCACCGGGTCATCAACGACTCCAATGTCGATGGCTGTATTTGGGCGGCTGCCAGCGGTTCAGCCAGTTGCCAGGGCTCAGCCACGCCGTAATCTTCTAGCCAGTCGGTGAGGGCGTCTTCTAAATCGCTTTGGGCTAGGGCATCGCGGTGGGGTTGGGTGATCGCGGCAAAGCCCTGATCACGCACGGTTAACCATTTCTCCGTATGGGCCTCATCTACCTGTTGCTGGCCATACACCAGATTCATCCGTTGCAGTTCTAAAAGGGCGGGTTGGATATCTTTCAACACGCGGACGAGGGCCGCAGCGGGGTTGTTCAATTCATGGGCGAGCCCCGCCGACAAAGTTCCCAGCGCGGCCATTTTTTCCCGAGTTTGGATGAAAGTTTGCAGCCCTCTCAGCCGATCACCCACCGTACGAAAAATATCTCGCTCAAACTCTCGACAACTGTGCAGTACTTCTAAAAAGTCTTTGCAGTTGAGGCGATAGAGGTCGGTCTCTGTATCGGCAGTGAGCGTAACGGGGACGGCATCTTCGGTCAGCACCTGGATCTCACCAAAAAAGGAGGGACTCTCGTGGCGACCGACGGGCATATCAACCCCCTGTGCCTGGCGGCTGACCGTAATCTGACCGCATAGTTGAATGAAGAAACCTTGGGAGGGATCGCCCTCTCGAACGAGGACTTCCCCTGCTGCCAGGTGCAGGTGTTGGGCGCGATCGCAAATCCACTGCAGGCGATCGGGCGACAGTGCCTGGAAAGGCTTCATCTGCAATAACGATTCTGAACACAGCATGATTTCACCCAATTTTTTGGCCAGAAAAGCGAAGCTTCAGCAGATGCTAATCGAGGACTCCAGAAACAGTTCCCCTTGTATTTTGAGCAGCTAATCAAATCATGGCAGCTCTACTGAGGTCGATCCTAACCTGGCGATATGACGATTAGGATCGCGTTTTATCGAACCTGCTGAGGTTGTCGTCGTTGAGTTTGTTGCAGCCAAATCACCGCAAACAGCGTCAGCAATACTAGTGGCCAACTGAGTTGATTCAACCAGGCCCAATCGAACCGGTAAAACACTCGTCCTGAGAGTAGAGTCGCAAAGGCCACAAAGCTAAATACGAGAAAATCGTGGGCCGCTTGGACTTTTCCTTTTTCGGTCGGCGTATGGGTTTGCGTCAGCAAGGTGGTGGAGCCGACGTACATGAAATTCCAACCCAAACCGAGGAGTAAGAGGGCGATCGCAAAATGCCAGAAACTCGTTCCCGCCAAATTCACCGCCATGCATCCCAGAGTCAGTGCTGCCCCTGCTTGGATCATCGTTAATACACCAAACCGCTGAATCAGCCAGCCCGTTACGAGTGAAGGGCCAAACATGCCCAGTACATGCCACTGAATCACGGATGCAGTTTGATCAAAGGAGTGGAGTTCTGCGGACATCGCCAGCGGTGTCGCCGTCATCACAAACACCATAATGCCGTAGCTAATCATGCTGCCAAAGGTCGCCACCAAAAAGGTCGGCTGTCGCATGATTTGCCAGAGTGGGCGAGTGTTTTGGGCTGTGGCGACTGCTTTCACTGGAGGAATTTTCAACCCCAGCAATAAAGCACTGGCCAGTAATTGCAATCCCAATACCGCCACCAGGGCACCGATGTACAGCTCACTGTTGAACCACCCTTGCGACCCCGTCGCTAACCACGGGCCGAGAATCGCGGCGATAATGCCCCCGGCAATGACCCAAGAGATCGCTTGGGAGCGGAAGGCGTCGGTGGCAACATCGGCGGCGGCAAAGCGATAGTAGCCAACGAAACTGTTGGAAATGCCTAGCAATCCCATCGCGATGGTAAACAGCCAAAAATGGGCGATCGCCAGACTGTAAATACTGACTCCGGCTCCGGCAATGCCGATCAGGGTACCGATGAGAAAGCCGCCGCGCCGACCGATACGCTGCATCAGTAGCGACGCCGGAATTGTTGCCGCCATAGTGGCGATTTGCCGCACCGCTAAGGGCAACGTGGCCATGGCTTTGTCGGCGGCTAACGCATAACCAATCAGGGCGGCAGTCGTGATGAGAACGGTGTTGGTGGTCATCGCTAGGGCCTGACACAGGGCCAACAGCGATACCTGAACTTTGGCAGAAGTCATAACGTAAGGGCACTCGAATGAAGCTTGAGCCTATCACGACGACTCAGCTGGCAGGATGCACAACATCCATACCCGCTATCGATATTATTCAGCGATCGGGATGATTCAGAGAACAGGCCGGTCGGTTGTCCCAGAAGCATCACCCGCCAATGCTTCTGGGACAAGCAATTCAATCCTCACCGCTGGACGAAGCTTACCGTCAACCCGAAATCGGTGGTTCCCAAAGCGCAATCCCCTTGCTGCTGGACGGTGCGACCGATCGCGATGTGATGGCTCGGGAACCAGATCGGCAAGGGGGCAAGCATCTGTCGTTGTGGTTTAGAGAAGCGGGATGAGGGATTTAGGCCCGCAACTGCGGCTCCTGCGGATGGGGGTAATTTGGGTGATCGCGAACATCCAAGCTGAGAAGACAAGGGTTATCCTATCTACGGAGAGAAGGCCACGCCGCCTTTCATAGGGTCATTCAGCAGGGCACACTTGGCCCTGGCGACCTGGCGACGGCCTCCCAATTGGACTGATGAACAGTGGATTTAGGTAGCTGCGAAGAGGGAATGGGGTCATGGACAAACCGGTAATTTTAACCGTGGATGACGATGCGGCGGTGCTGCAAGCGATCGCTCGGGATTTGCGCAAGCAGTATGGCGATCGCTTTCGCATTGTGCGGGCCGACTCGGGCACCCAAGCCTTAGAGGCCGTCCAGCAATTGAAGCTGCGAGGAGACACTGTGGCTCTCTTCTTGGCGGATCAGCGGATGCCGATGATGAGTGGGGTGGAATTCCTGCAACAGGCGAGCGAGATCTTTCCCCTGGCTAAGCGGGCCTTACTCACGGCCTATGCCGACACCTATGCGGCGATCGAGGCGATCAATCAGGCGCAACTTGACTATTACCTGCTCAAGCCCTGGGATCCGCCGGAAGAAAAGCTTTACCCCGTGCTGGATGATTTGCTGCACGATTGGCAGGCTACTTTCAAGCCCGAGTTTCGGGGCGTCAAGGTGATTAGCGATCGCTGGTCGCCCCAATCCCATGCCCTGCGAGATTTTTTGGCTCGCAACCAGGTTCCCTATCGCTGGCTCGATATTGAGTCGAATTCTGAGGCCCAACAACTGGTGACCTATGCCGGCGAAAAAGACAATCCCTGCCTGCCGCTGGTGCTATTGCCCGACGGTGACAAACTGGTGAAACCGAGCCCTGCTGACTTAGCCCAACAAATCGGGATGCAAACGGAAGCGGCTAAGCCTTTTTATGACCTGGTGATTGTGGGGGGCGGCCCAGCCGGACTGGCGGCGGCTGTCTACGGCGCATCTGAGGGGTTGCATACCGTCATGATTGAGCGAGAGGCTCCGGGTGGTCAAGCGGGCACCAGTTCTCGCATTGAAAATTATCTGGGTTTTCCCGTCGGGCTGAGTGGTAGTGATCTGGCTCGTCGCGCCGTCACCCAGGCCAAACGCTTTGGGGTAGAACTCCTGGCCCCTCAGGAAGCCACCGGCATTCGGGTCGAAGATACCTACCGCATTATCACCCTGGCGGACGGCAGCGAAATTAGCTGCCATGCCATGATTTTGGCGATGGGGGTGGCGTGGCGGCGATTATCGATGCCGGGGATTGAGCAATTTACCGGAGCGGGGATCTACTACGGGGCGGCCCAAACGGAAGCGGCGGCTTGTGAAGGCGAAGACGTCTATGTGGTTGGCGGCGCTAACTCAGCAGGCCAGGCGGCGATGTACTTCTCCAAGTTTGCCAAGCGGGTACGGATACTGGTGCGGGGCGAGTCGCTGACGAAGAGTATGTCCCAATACCTGATTGACCAGATCGAGAGCACTGACAACATTGACGTCCTACCCTTTCACAGTGTGGTGGAAGCCCAAGGCGGCGATCGCCTAGAGAAAATTCTGGTCAAAGATTCCCAAACGGATGAAATCAAAACTTTTGAAACCAACTCACTGTTCATCTTCATTGGCGCTGTGCCTAGTACGGACTGGCTGCACGGGGTCGTCGAGCGCGATGAGCGAGGCTTCATCTGTACCGGCCCCGATCTGCCCAATGACGCTCCTTGGCCCCTAGAGCGAGATCGCTTTTTGCTCGAAACCAACATCCCCGGTATTTTTGCAGTGGGCGACGTGCGCCATGGCTCGGTTAAACGCGTCGCGTCTGGGGTAGGCGAAGGCTCCATCTGCGTCCAGTTTGTTCACCGTCATTTGGCCCAGGTGTAGTTCCCTAACTCTGTTGCCTGCATTTTGAGATGTAAAAAACGCGCCGGCGATCGCCGGCGCGTGGCAATCATCACGACAACGACATGACTAACGAATCATGTCAATCTGACTTAGCGCGACTGGGGTTGCTTCCCCTGACGCCAGATCTAGCGGGAAGTTATGGGCGTTGCGCTCATGCATGACTTCCATGCCTAAGTTGGCGCGGTTAATCACATCCGCCCAGGTGCCAATCACCCGCCCCTGCGAATCCAGTACTGACTGGTTAAAGTTGAACCCATTCAGGTTGAACGCCATTGTGCTGATGCCGAGAGCGGTGAACCAGATGCCAATCACCGGCCAAGCCGCAAGGAAAAAGTGCAGACTGCGGCTGTTCGCATTCACCCCCAAAATGATTTCGTTGGTGCGCCCCACTAGTCGGCCAAAGTAGCCATGGGCCGCAATGATGTTGTAAGTCTCTTCCTCCTGCCCAAACTTGTAGCCGTAGTTTTGCGATTCATTCTCAGTGGTTTCCCGCACCAGCGTGGACGTCACCAGGGA
>CAZLYS010000075.1:0-10298 GCA_964563415.1 uncultured Halomicronema sp. | reverse complement strand
ATATAAAGCGACGTCGTTTTCTTCCTCAGCTTCAACATCATCACGCATGGGTTCAGTCGCTTCAGACAACCACTCGTAAAAGGCGGCTAGGAGGTCGCTGCTGTCTTCCTCTTCGGTATCATCATCTGCGGCGTCATCGTCGTCATCCTCAACTTCAAAATCTTCGTCGTCTTCTGCATCATCGAGGAAGAAGGCTTCGACGGCCTCTTGGTGGTCTTGGGTCCAGTCAAAGAGTTCGGCGATCGCATCAGCTCGGCGGTCTTCCTCTTCCTCACGGGCAGCCGTGGCGACATCGGCGGCGGCTTGCACATTGGCCAGTTCGGCAAACAATCGTTCTAACTCCCCAGAATTGTAGATTTGGGCTTTGTCTAAATCATCTTGAGTATTCGCCGTATCTTGTTTCAGGGCCTCCGCTTCGCCAATTTTCTTTTCGTTGTCTTTGATATTGCTTGCGGCTTCTTGTTCACCTTTGACCGCACCCTGGCCAGACTGTTCCGCTGACTTTGGTCCTTGGTCAGCGTCTTGCTGGGCTGAGGGTCCGGCTTGCGTGGCCGCCGCATCCGCACCTTGCGATTCACCCATTTTGCCGCCCGACTTGATCATGCCTTGCTGACCTTTTAAGTCAGAACCCATATCATTCATCGGTCCAGCGCCAGCGGCACTTTCCTCACCTGCGGGTGCGCCCTGTTCAATCGCAGCTTCATTCAGTTGGTTGTGGGCGCCAAAGACATCTTCAGCCCCTTGCACACTAGCTTGGTGAGACGCTAACCCCGTCTGGTAAGCGTGCATGCGCTCGGCTTGCAGTTGACGACTGGCGATAATATCCATCAGCTCAATTTCACGAATGGCGAGATACCCTTCGCCCATCGCTAAATAAGCCGTGTTGGCCGCCGCATCAGACACTTCAAACGGGGCGTCCTCAGGGATTTCCGGTAAATCAGCGTCCGTCTCGGAGTCCTCTGCTTCATCCTGGGCGTCTTCGAGGTCTTCTTGCCGTTCTTCGAGCTGGGCCATCATGGCCGAGTCTTGTTTGGCTTGGGCCATTGCCCCACCGTTGTAGGAGTCCATGGTGTCGCTGTTATTGAAATTTTCCGCACCCTGACTAAAGGCCCCTGGTGCGTCATCTAAGCCACCCGCAACGGTTTCGGTCTTAATCGCGGCAATGCCTCCAAAGAACACGCCCCAATAGGCCGCCTTGCCCGCTGTGGAAAGCGCGATGGAACTGGTAGAAGTCGCCGCCGTGTTAATAAACCCACCTCCCGCCGTGGGATTCACACCCCCATAGCTAAAGGCTGCTAAAGCAGCTCGTGCGGCATCTAGACCAAATGCCATCACCTGACTTTGAACAGCATTCCAGGCATCATCCCAATTGCCCCCTTCATAAAAGACTGAAGCAATTCGTAGGCCAATCGATAAAGCACGGAACAGCATGCGCCAAAGAATGAACACCAGCACGATCTTGTCAATTTGGATGGCCGCATTCATGATGTTGGCGGCCCAGCTCAACAAGGTGGCGACGGCTCCCGCAGTCCAAGGTAGACCAATGGCTAAAATGCCGGCGGCGATGAGCAACACCAAACTAATGATCGACAGCGTCAGACCAATCAGGTCCAGAATGTTAGTGATGACCTGGAGGATTTTACAAAAGCCTTCCAATATGGCGGCGGCCACCCCAAAGCCATTGGTTTCGTCAGAAATGCTGGCAAAGGTGTCATAAACGTCGTAAACAGCTCCGGCGGTGTGCCAAAATCATCGCCCTCTACCTTGGCCCAGTCTGGGTAGAGGGCGATGATTTTGGCACCCAATTAGCCCAAACCTTGGTGGTGGGGCAAAATCATCGCCCTCTACCTTGGCCCAGTCTGGGTAAGGCTCGGTATCAGTGACCGTCATGCTTTCGACGAAGCCAGCGGATTCCTCCGTATCGCGCTGTACCAGGAGGCTATCGGCGGCAACCTCATTGAAGAAGCCTTCCTCCAACCCGGCATTCTCCAAACTGCCCATTAGGCCAAATTCAGTGAGAATTTCCAAGCTTTCGCTCAGGGAGCCATCGCCGATCGCATCGATCTCGCCCACATCTTGGCGATCGGCCGCTTCGCCCACATCGGGCATCTCCACCGGTTCTGGTAAGCGGGTGGGGAGTGCTGGTTTGTTAGCTTCAGCCACCGGGTCAATGGCATCGAGGGCCGTCTCTTCACTGGCGACAGCCTCATCATGCCCTCCCAGATCAGAGTCGTCCGCCGCATTTTCGGCATCGGCAGTGCTAGCGCTATCGGCGGTTTGGCCCTCGGTTTCGTCTTCGTCCCAGGCTTCGCGCTGCAGTTGCTGCGTTTGGACGGCCACGTGATCAATGTCGGCATCTTCCGCATTCGCAGAGTCGTCAATGCCAAGCTCGCCGAGTAAATCATTCGTGACCTCAGTTTCCTCGGCGTCGGTTGCGCCCTCATCGAGATCAGCCTCAGTCTCAGCCCCGCCCTCAATGGCCCCTTGCTGCATGGTATGGACAGATTCGTGGGCAATCAGTTCGCGGCCCGCGTCACTATCGGGGTCATATTCTCCCGCCGCAAAAAAGATGTGATTCCCGGTGGTAAAGGCGAGGGCCGCAAGTTGGTCGCACAGGTCGTGGGCTTCGCTGTCATCGTGGATGACGATCGCCTCTGGGTTCACCATCCCCAAACTACGGCGCAACCAGCTTTGGGTATCATCCGGCAACGATTCCCCACCGCTGGCCATGGCAGCTTGAATTTTCCCTTCAATGGAATTGGGTGCCGCACCTTCACCGCCCGCGTCGAGAGCGCCCGCGAGATCAGTGGGTTCGGGGACTGCGGCATCGGCTGATTCTAAACCGTCTAACCCATCAACATCCATCGTTTCCGTCAGAGCATCCGTCATACCATCAGCAGACATATCCTCAGCGGTATCCAGTTCACTGGCCGGATCTGCCACCTCCGGGGCGGACGCCATCTCCGTCATGGGCTCAGGGGCTGCCGTCTCAATCGCCGCCGTATCTCCGGCAGCCGACAGATCAGAGGGCTCGCGTTGCAACGTGGGAGCCTCGTCTTCTTGGGGTTGGCGCTGTACCGCCTGAGAGGCGATCGCGTCAGCTTCTTGCTCATATTTGTCGCCTGGTTCACCCATTACCAGGGCGGGTTGCACCGTGAATTGCGCCAAACTATGGCCCAAGGTGTTAGCGCGTTCAAGCTGTAGCGGCAGGCTGGGGGCGTTGTCACCGTCAGCTTTGGACTGCAGCGACTGCGATCGCGTTGCTGGCTGTGCCTGGTCAGCCGCTTCCGCCCGCTCCGTCATTGGGGTGCGAGATTTACGTTGGGCCAGCAGACGCGTTTTCACAAGACAGCCTCAATGCCTACGGATGCTTGGATCGAAAGGGGTGGTAACAGGGGTTCTGTTACATAGCATGCCCTATCGTGACGTCAACTTGTAGTTGAAGGATGCTTCGGGGTGATTTGAATGCCCTGAAAGTGCTGCTTTGCCCGTTGGCGATTTTGATGGATACGGAAAATGCGATCGAATTCTTCTTTGCCCCAGCGGATGGGCAGGGTATTGAGATAAAGGGTGACCATTTCTTCGGCAGCTTCCTGCTCGGCTGTGTGCAGGCTCTTTTTAGCGACTACTAGCGCGTCAAAGGCAGCGACTTTGTCTCCTAGGGCTTCACAGGCTTGGGCGATCGCCAGCGAACTCGCCAAAAATCGGGCAAACCGATGAATGTCAGAGGCTTTGAGGGTTTCCTGTCGCGCCGTCATCGCGTAATCCCGGGAAGCAGCCCAGTCTTCCTGTTCCGCCGCGACGAGAGCCAGGTACAGGTTGATATCGCCAATGACGGTATCCGCACCCGCGCGTTGCGCTTCGGCCAGCAACGTTTTGAGAAAGCGATCGCTGTCGACCCAGGTCTCATCCGTGGTCAGGGTTTTCAGCGTTTGGCGATCGATTTGGATAGCGTAGGCTAAGTGAATTTCGCCCAGTCGTTTGGCCAGGTCATAGGCGCGATCTAAATCAGCTTTGGCTCGCTCAACTTGCCCTAGCAGCACGTAAGTAGAGCTGCGCGTCCGCAAGATCGAAAGCGTCAGAGTAGACGGCTCGGTTTTTCGGTCAAATCGCAGCGCTCGGCTGTTGGCCTTGAGGGCACTGAGAATGTCTCCGGTCTCTCGATGAAGGGACGCGAGGAAGAAATAGCCCTTGGCTGCCAGATGGGTATGGCCAATTTCTAACGCTAGTTTGAGAGAGATTGCGATCGCCTCACGAGTCTCAGCTCGACGTTCAAGCAGATGGAACAAGACGATCGCTTTGCCGTATTGGTTGAGGGCGATACTCGCTTTGTCTTCGATGGAGCTGCTGTCGGGATTACAGAGAGCGATCGCGGCGTCATATTCTGCCGCTGCTTCAGCCCATTGTTTGAGCTGAGCGTGAATGAGAGCTTTCTGGGCATGGGCGATCGCCTGCTGTTGGCCAGTTGAGATGTTGCCAGCCGCTACCTGCTCTTGAATTTGAGCTGCTGCGGTTTTGAGTAACGTTTCGAGTGTTGCTTTCTTCATAACTCATGTGCCTCTACAACCGTTATCCAACAACTGTCTCAGCCAACTCTTCCTGGCCTTCATCTTCGGAAGCCCCTAGCTCCTCAGCCATAGCTTGCCAGGCTTCCACAAAGTTTGCTAGGGCTTCATCTAGCGTTGGCAACTCCTCTTCATCTTCTAGCTCATCTGACTCTGGTACATCTTCCTGGTCGACGTCCTCTTCGTCCGTTTCTTCATCCTCTCCACCTTCGCTGTCAGCCACACTCTCTTCCATAAAGCCTTGAATAATGGCAAACACTTCACTTGACCAGTCTTCTCCTTCTCCAAGGCCGTCATCACGGTCGGAGGATGCATTCTCACGGGCTTCTTGTACAGATTCCCAATAGGCATACAATTCTTCCCGCTGTTCCATTAATCGCTCAATTTCTTCTTGGTTGATGGCTTGGGTTTCTTCAAGCTCATTTTGACGGCCCTCGATGTCAGATTGAATGCTGGCTGATTCCTCGACTTGCGCACCTTGTTCTCCCATCGCTTTACCAGCAGCGGCTTCTCCCTCATCGGATGTGCCGGGTCCTTGGGCCGCATCTTGAGCACCTAAGTCAGCCCCTTGCTGCGCTACCGGCCCTTCGGCAACGGGGACATCACCACCAGCGGCACTTCCCATCGAACCCCCTTGTTTGATGTTGCCCTGTTGGCCTTTGAGCTGATCTGAACCATCACCCGTTTGCGATTGCGCCTCTTCCATCATGGGTTTGGCATCCGCAATTTCTGAACCGGCCATTGCGGTGCGTTCTTGGTAAGACTCACTCATGATCTGAGACTGCTCTTGCTGGGCATGGTACTCGGCCATAAGCACCTCTCCGCCGTATAAGTCTTCAGCCCAAAGTTGTTTACCGCGAATCAGCATTTCCGTTTCCGCGATCGCTGCCTGGGTTTGCTCATCCTCAGCATCACAGGCGGCGACTCGGGAACTCGCATTTTGGACCATGGCTAAGGGGTCATCTTCGGGGAGTTCAGGGAGAGCATCTTTGGATTCTTCATGGGATGCCTGATACTCCTCATATTTCTCGTCAAAGATTTCGTTAGACTCGCGTACCGCTTCGATTTGGCTTTCATCCGCTTGGGCCTGTACGGCCGTATCCGTTTCTTTCTGGGCGTACTCGATCCCGGCACCCGCAAATTCAGCGGTTAAGCCAATGACAACTTCTTCTAACAGGGCTTCACCAATCGTTTCACTCGCATCGCGTGAAGCCACTGACAGCGCGCCCTTACCAAAGGTAGAGCCACCGGTGCTGGTCGCACTGGCCGCCGCCCCCTTACCAAAACCACCCCCCGTCATCTTGAAGGCGACGAGGCTAACGATATCCCCCACTGCCCCAACCGCTTGGACAGCTGCACGACCGAGACCAACCTTGGCATGTTCCCAGCCCAATACGGCCCCAGCGAGCAGCGCATCTAATAACCATAAAATGATGACAAGGCCTCTGAGGAACAAGCGAATCAGGGTAAAGAAGGCAATGATATTGCTCATGGTGACCAACCAAGCAGCAATCGTCGTCCAACAGGTGTTGAAGAAAGTGGCGGGTGTGATTGCCCAAAGCCCCCACCCAAATGGCAAGAAACAGATCGCGAGGAAGATTGCCTGCAGAATCATGCACAGAAGCATCACAGACAATAAAGCCAGGCTAATAATGTCGAGGATGCCGGTAATCAGTTCGAGAATGTTGACGAAAATTTCGAACGTGATGGCCATGTAGCCAAACATGTGAGCCCAATGCTTGGGGGTTAACGCAAACCAAGATTTATCCCCCGCCATCAGGTTGGCGATGTCCACCACCTTGCCACTAGTACCCGCCAGAAACATGTTGTCAACAATCCAATCACCAGCGGGGCTGCCAGTGTCGGATTTGCTCATTTCCTCGGGCCAGCGAACGGCTTCTCCAGCGTCCCAGTCGTCCTTAGAATCTTCGGTTGTGGTAACGACCTCAGGCTCAGGCGCGGCGATTGTCTCATTGACTTCCGAACGCATTTGCAGATTGAGGACGTCTCCGGCATCGTCTCCGGTAAAGAGCAGGGCTTGGGCCAGGGCAGCATTCAGATCAGGAAAGCTATCTCCCCCACTATCCAAATCATCCATGGCGCTCCCGGCTTCGGTCTTGGCAGCATCCATGCCGTCTTCCCATTCCATCTCTTGCATCGGTTCGAGAGGATTACCTAATGCATCAGGAGTTGGTACAGTTTCGGGCTCTACCCCTGGCACTGGCGTAAACACATCTTGGGCAGTGCCGACTGCATCAGCTGGCGGAGCATCGGTGTGGACCTCTTCATCACCGGTGCTGGGAGAGTCTCCCTCGTCACCATCGACCGAATCTTGAGCATCTTTCTGACCTTCAGCGGCCATCGCCTCACTATCGTTGGATGCGCCTGTTTGCTCATCTTCCTGATCGTCCGTTTTATCATCAGTGGTTTCGGTCTCCTCTGCTTGTACGGGCATAGTGTTGGAGGCAACTTGAGTCGGATCGGCTTTCATACCCACATCGACTTCAGTCTCTTCTGCTTCGCCGCCCCCTTCAATGGCTCCCTGTTGCACGGTATGTACCGCTTCGTGGAAGATCAGCTCTTGTCCCTCGGAGCTATCGGGGTCGTACTCGCCAGCGGCAAAGAAGATGTGGTTACCGGTGGTGAAAGCGAGCGCCCCGAGCTCGTCACATAGTTCATTGGCCTGTCCGCCCGTGTGGACACGAATGTCTTCGGGATTTTCCATGCCGATGCGCGATCGCAGCATGTCTTGAATTTCGTCTGGCAGGGGCTCACCCCCTGTCGCGATCGCCTTACGAATTTTGCCCTCAATGCCGTCTTCACCAAAGCCTAGATCAACGTCTGAGGCACCGAGCATTTCGTTGACTTCGCCAGTCTCTACCTCCTCACCTTCGCCTTCAGTCATGTCTTCCATGTCGCCGCCATCTTCCATGTCGCCGACGACTTTACTCATCTCACTGCCACCGACCGCTTCGGCCATTTCCTCGATGCCGCCGCCAGCCATATCGCCCATATCGCCACCACCCATGGCATCGGCCATACCACCGAGATCGCCACCACCCATGACATCGGTCATGTCTCCGCTGCCCATGGCGTCTGCCATACCGCCGAGGTCACCGCTAGCACCACCTAGGTCGCCGCCGCCAGCAACATCGGCCATGCCCCCCATATCACCACCGCCGAGGTCAGTCATGCCCCCCAGGTCACCACCCACATCTAAATTGGGTTGGCGCTGCACATCATTATTAGAATTGAGGCGATTCTGAACCTGGAGGCCAGCATTGTCTGATGGGCCATCGTTTGCCGCTGGCGGATCGGCGGCGGCTCCGGCATCAGCCTGCATCTGTACGGCCTGACCCGCGATTTCGTCGGCTTCTTGCTCATACTTATCCCCCGGTTCACCGATCGCGAGAGCGGGTTGAATCGTGAACCCACCCAGACTGTGACCCATTTCTGAGGCCCGCTGCATCTGCATATCGAGAGGCGCGGTGGCTGACTCTGCTGCCGGTTGAGCTTGCACCGCTAGACCGTTGCTCGAATTCGTGCGATCGCTCTCCGAATGGTCGGAAGTTGCAGAACGCTGGCGTTGGAGTCGAGTTTTCATGAGCGGCAAGGAGTGAAATGGGCCAGAAAATTGGGGGCGATCGAGGGAAGGTTCAGAGTTCTAAGGTTTGAGGTTTGAGGTTTGAGTTGAGACTCTCTAGAGGACAGGGGAGAAGCGCTACAAAATTGAATCTAAGGCTTCAGCGATTTGCCAGGGGCCAAACTAACAGCAGCCTGAGAGCAGTCAAGTATGTGCCCTTAATATTTTCTTCGACTTTAGTCGAATGTCCTAGAGACCAAGGTCGAATGTTGGCAGTTTCCCGTCTTGGCCTGCACCCTTTACCCACTCCACCGACCCTTAACCCTGTCACGGGCGAGGCATTCTTGAAGTTATCTATCGGTTGAGAGTGTTAGGTGATCCCGAACATACCTCGCCTCTCTATGCCAACACACCCTGCTACCTAATTCAGGATGGTGCGTCGCTACGCTGACGGCACCCTACGACTTTATCCACTTCCCCCACCTCACCCACTCCCCACCCTCACACCCTTACACTCCCATTCACCCAGCCCTTAATCTCAGCATCAATCAAAGGCTTTTCGAGTTTGATGTACTCGCTGCGGGAGGCTTCGAGGAGATGTTTCATCTCGACAGACTCGCCCGCATCGGCAGCCAGAAAGGCAGCATTCAGGGCAATGTTACGAATATTACCCCCGGCCACATTGAGGCGGGCCAGTTTGTCGGGCTTGAGTCCCTCAGTAGGCACCGTTTTGGGAAACACCCGCCGCCAGATTTCCGCGCGTTGAGTGGCATCGGGAAAAGGGAAGCGAACGGTGAACCGGAGGCGGCGCAAGAACGCCTGGTCGAGAGCATCCTTCAGGTTGGTGGTGAGAATCGCGAGGCCGCGATAGGCTTCCATGCGCTGGAGTAGGTAGCTGACTTCAATATTGGCGTGGCGATCGTGGGAGTCTTTCACTTCGCTGCGTTTGCCGAACAGGGCATCGGCTTCATCAAACAACAGAATGGCACCCCCCATTTCCGCCGCGTCAAACACTCGCCGCAGATTCTTCTCCGTTTCGCCAATGTATTTGCTGACCACAGCGCTGAGGTCAATGCGGTAAAGATCGAGCTGCAGCTCCAGCGCGAGCACTTCCGCCGCCATCGTTTTCCCGGTGCCGCTAGCTCCGGCGAACAGGGCACTAATGCCGAGCCCCCGTCCCGTATCGCCGCCAAAGCCCCAGCGATCGTAGACTGTCGCCCGTTGCCGCACATGGGCTGCAATGTCTTTTAGCACTAGCTTCTGTTCGGTGGGCAAGATCAGGTCATCCCAATGGGCGCGGGAGACAATCGGCTGGGCCAGATCTTCCATTTTGGGTCGGGCTTGACTCCGGCAGGCTTCCCAGAGTTGTTGTTTGAGACGATCGCCCTGCTCTGCCCCCCCTTTACCGTTCGCTGTATCGGCTGATTGTCCTACGCTGTGCCCGATCGCGGCGACAGTCGGTGCAGTCAGATCAAACTGTGACACCAAGGCGTCGATGTAACCATTCAGTTGGTTCGCCGTATTACCCAGACTGGCCTGCCACAATAGCCGCTGCTCTTGAGAAGTAGGGGAACCAATTTCAAAGGTAATCACGACGCGATGACCGGGCGAACGGCGATCGCGACTACTCACAAACACCGGTCCGGTGATGCTTTCTAGAGCATGGGTTAACGTCGCTTGAGTGTGGTTGCTGCCATCCGGGGTTGTGCCGTCATCATCAATCAGCAGAGCACTGCGAGTGAGGAGCGCCTCTCTTTGCCAGCGTTGAATAAACCGCTGCAGGTCTTGACTTTGGGATGGCAACAAAAATGTTGACAAGCTGTAGAGCCGCCAGCCTAGCTGTTGGCACGTTGCTGCGGCGATCGCTTGCTTACCGGCGCGATCGGGGCCACACAGTTGGATAGCCGGATACCCCTCCGATGAAGGCCGCCCCTGCCACAATTGAGTGATTTGATCGGCGATCGCTCGATGGGAGGGTACGAGTTCAGTTTTGAGGGTGACCGGCTGCACTCGGTTAGCTAGGGTTTCATCGAGATACGACAGACCGAGCAAGTAGTGCAAAATCCGTTCATCAATCCGTAATGGACTGCTGGTGAGAGGCTGTTCGGGATTGAGGCGAATCAATTGCACGCGCCGTAGCGGGGCATCAG
>CAZLYS010000074.1:0-10318 GCA_964563415.1 uncultured Halomicronema sp. | reverse complement strand
TGCCAGCGGCCTATGTGTTGATCAAGCGTCGCTCGCCAAAAGTGACTCAATCACCCCCTCATCAGGAACCCCTGCGAGAGTCTGCAGTGCTTTCCTAAGCCAGAGCTTGTGAGTGATCAGGCAGTGATATCTAGAGTCGATGGACAGCTGTAGCTACGTTTTTCCCCCTAGCCCACCAATGCTTTGCAGCAGGCGTTCGGCCTGAGCCGGATCAGATTGCTTGTACAACGCGATCGCTTTTTGAAAGGCCTCAATACTCTCGGGGACGAGGTTGAGCTTAAAGAGCACGACTCCCAGGTTTTGATAAGCGGCTGCGTATTCTGGATCGAGCGCGATCGCTTGTTTATAAGCCGAGACCGCTCCTGGCAAATCGCCCAATACGCGCCTCACAATCCCGAGGTTGAAGTGGGCAAGGGCAAAGTCAGGGGCGGCCGCGATCGCCTTAGAGAACAGCTCCTGTGCCCCGATAAAGTTGTTGTTTGCCTGGTAGAGGCTGCCCAAGTTCAGATAAGCTCCCACCTTTAATACCTCAGGGAC
Source organism: uncultured Halomicronema sp. (assembly GCA_964563415.1). GTDB lineage: Bacteria > Cyanobacteriota > Cyanobacteriia > Phormidesmidales > Phormidesmidaceae > Halomicronema. The sequence continues at coordinate 9,781 of CAZLYS010000074.1, read as the reverse complement.
TGCTTGCGCCAGGGCTTTTTGATAGTGATCGATGGTGATCGCGGTCAATCCGGTTGTGCGATAGGCCAGCCCCAAATGATAGTGCAGCTCGTAAAGCGTTCCGGCATCGGTGGGTGCCGCAGCCAGTCCTTGTTCCAGCAGCGATCGACCTTTGTCTACCTGGTCGACACTAAGATACAGCGCCCCCAGCTTATTGCAGATGTAGGCATCGTCAGGATGCTGGGCCAAATGCGCCGCCATAATCGTCTCTGCCCGGTCAAATTTTTGCCGCTGGGCGATCGCCTCAGCTTCATATCCGGTATGGGCGATCGTAATCTCAGGCCAGAACACAATTTGCCATTGAGACTCCGCTTGCAGTAATCGCGTCACACTGTCGTCGATGGTCTCGTGATAAGGCCGATTAAATCGGAGGTCATCTCGATTGCGAAACAGCCGAGAAACTTCTGAATAAGGTGCTTGGACGGTATTCATCTCATAGCGTAACAAGGTGATCGCCAACACCGAGTCCAGCGGCTCGTCTCCCAGCGCTTCCCCAGATCTGACCCGGCTCAGTAATTCACGTCCTGCTGCTGTCAATGATTCGTCTGCATCCAGCACTAAGATCCACTCTCCAGTCGCCTCCACCAGCGATTGATTCCGGGCAGCAGCGAAGTCTTGTGTCCATTCAGTCGATGTGACGATGGCACCGTAGGATTCGGCGATCGCGATCGTGTCATCCTGCGACCCTGTGTCGAGAATCCGCATTTCGTCAACGCAGTCTTTAACACTCTCCAAACAGCGCGGCAGATTTTCGGCCTCGTCTTTGACAATCATGCAGAGAGAAATAGTCATAGGAATTTGGAGTTCGGAAGTCAGAGTTCAGAATCAGAGTGCGGAAAATGATATGCGGTAAGGGTGAACAGGGAATTGGGGACAAGGAATAGGGAAACGGCTGTTGGTTCTTTATGGAGAATCCGGTGATGGCGTTGGGAAACTAGACACGGTGCGTCGCTGCGCTGACGGCACCCTACCCTGCCACCCTGTGCCCCTGCCACTCCATGACTCCATCATCCTGCCACTTCACACCTCCAGCAGCCGCTGCTTCGCCTCACTCAAAGCCATGAGCACTTGCTCAAATCCCGTACCGCCAAAGCTATTACGGGCAGCAACCACTTGTTGTGGGGCGATCGCCTCGTAAATATCGGCCTCAAATGCGGGATGCAGTGCTTGCCATTCTTCTAGAGTGAGATCTTTTAGCAACTTTTGGCTGGTCAGACATTGCCGCACCACCTTGCCCACCAGATTGTAAGCCTCGCGGAATGGCACGTCCTTAGAGGCCAAATAATCAGCCACATCTGTCGCGTTTGAGAAGTCTGTCGTGACCGTCGCTGCTAGCCGCTCGGTTTGAAATTCCAGCCCTTCTTGCAGCAAAATCGTCATCGCCTGCAGACACCCCTGCACGGTTTTGACAGTGTCAAACAGGGGCTCTTTATCTTCTTGCAGGTCTTTGTTGTAGGCCATGGGCAGCCCTTTCATCATCACCAGCAAGCCTTGCAGGTGGCCAAATACGCGCCCGGTTTTACCCCGCACCAGTTCCGGTACATCGGGATTCTTTTTCTGAGGCATGATGCTGGAGCCGGTGGAGCAGGTATCCGTCAGTTTGACAAACCCAAATTCTGCCGAGGCCCAGAGAATGACTTCTTCCGCTAAACGTGAGAGATGCACACAGATCAGACTAGCTGCAGCGGTGAACTCAATGGCAAAGTCGCGATCGCTGACCCCATCCAAACTGTTGCGGTAAACGTCTTCAAAGCCTAAAAGTTCAGCTGAGTAAGCGCGATCGATCGGAAACGGAGTCCCCGCCAAAGCTCCACACCCCAGCGGCGAAACGTTGACGCGATGGCGGATATCACCCAACCTTTCCCAATCTCGTTGCGCCATTTCAACATAGGCCAGCAGGTGATGGGCGAGACTCAAAGGTTGAGCCCGTTGCAAATGGGTATACCCCGGAATAACCGTTGCCACATGACGCTCAGCTTGGTCAATCAAGGCTTGTTGAAAAGCCCGTAGTTGCTCGCGAATGTTATCCACTTGGTCGCGTAGATACAGACGAATATCAGTCCCCACCTGGTCGTTACGAGATCGCGCCGTGTGCAGTTTTTTTCCCACATCCCCGACAATTTCGATCAGGCGATGTTCGACTGCAAAGTGCACATCTTCATCATCAATTGTGGGTTGAAAGCGACCCTCACGATATTCCTGACGAATCTGTTCCAGCCCTGTGACCAACTGTTCGGCTTCGGCAATGGTGATGATGCCGGTTTTAGCCAACATCTTGGCATGGGCCTCAGACCCCGTCAGGTCATAGTCGATGAGCTCAATATCAAAATCAATACTGGCATTAAAAGCAGCGATCGCCGGATGCAAAGCCGACTCAAACCTTTGGCTCCAGGCTTTTTTAGGGACGGGGGAACTCACAAAAATACACCTTGTCTGTCGTTGAGAATCTCCTCAGCATGCCACGTCTAGCGATAGGTTGTAACCCCGCGTAGCACATATCCCAAGACAAACCCAATCAAGAGCGCCCATATCTGACCAGATTCGATAAAGGTGCTCACTACATTACCCAAGTCTCCCAAAATATCTTGGTCAAATTGCTCTTGGGCCAGAATCGGTGTCATGCCTTGCCGCCAGACATCTCGACCCACAAAAGTCTCTTCAACTCGACTCTCTGGTGACCGCCAACCAGTCTCACCCATGGCCACCCACAATGACTCCGCCTGCATCACAAAACCTCTCATCACGTGATGGTATGCATTGAAGCACAACAACTCCCCAAAAGCGCACTTCTGTCATGAGGTATTTGTGAATAGGCCACCCCCAACCTACAACGTAGGGAAAACGTCGCATTACTTATCGCCATCATGCATTCACGCCACAGACGCCTGAATCAGGCGTCTCCTGTAGGCAAGTCAGGCGTCTCTTGATTAAACAAATTGAGCTGTAGTTCTGGCTTCAGGCGCATCACTACTAATGTGACATCGTCTTCGGTATGGCGACCATGACCGACAAATCGCTGAAGCATCTCGAACAAATAGGCCAAAATTTCCTGTGCCGATTGGCGGTTATGGCAAGCCCATTTCAGGGCATTGATCAAGTTGTCTTCATCCATACGTTCCCCTTTGGAATTAGCCGCATCGGTAAATCCATCGGTGTAGTAGAGAATGGTATCGCCGGGCTGCAATTCAACCTGTTCTTCGTAATAGTGAGTATCAATATCCAAACCCAGCAGCATGCCCACCGTATCTAGGCGGGTCACACTATTAGTAGCAGCCCGCCATAGTAAAGGGGGATTATGGGCGGCATTACTGTAGGAAAGCGTGCGCGTTTTCGGGTCATATTCGCCATAAAACAGCGTCACAAATCGACTGGAATTTTCCAGATCGGTATGCATGACGTGGTTCAAATGATGCAAGATCTGAGCGGGCGAAAAGCTATGTAGGACCTCAGCACGCAGCATGCCCCGTAACATGGTCATGATGAGACCCGCAGGCACACCTTTACCCATCACATCCCCCACAGCAAAACTCCAAGGCGCTAAGGACGAGGGTTGGGTATCAGGATGCCGAATTTGGTCATAGCTGGTGGGAATAAAGTCGTAATAGTCGCCACCGACTTTATTCGCAGTGCGGCATTGAGCCGCCAAGTCAATGCCATCAATGGACGGAAAGGTGCGTGGCAAAAGCTGTAGCTGGATTTCTGCACCAATTTCTAACTCTCGACCCATGCGCTCTTTTTTGCGGAGCGCCACCGTCAGTTCTTCGTTTTCGATCGCGACTGCGGTCTGATCAGCCACTAACCGTACAAGCTTTTGGCGAGTTTCCGTCCAGGCGTAATCAACCTCGCGACTGAAGACATACAGACGACCTCGCTCCACATTTTTCACAATAATGGCAGTGCCAAAAACCTGAAAATCTGCCCCCAAGTAACGATGAACGTGGCGATCAAGCGCCAGCATTGCCGTACGGGCAATTTCAATCGCGCTGCCGGAAGGCGAAAAGGAGGCCGTGACTTGCCGAGTCGCCGCCTCTAGGGCCATTTTGACATCTTGGCAATGATCGTCACTTTGGCAATGCAGCCGCTCTAAGCGCACCTGACCATCGGGGCGAAACAACACTAAGGCACCGCCACTAGCATCCGTCACCCGACTGGCAATCATGGGAATCAGCTCTAAAAACTGATTGAGGTTATTGAGACTGCGCAGGGCAAACCCCAGAGAACTGAGGAGGTCTTGAATTTTAAACTGCTCACGTTGGAGTCGAGTCACCAACTCCTTCATGGCGAATGCAGGAGTAGCTTCTGGCGGCGAATTGGCCCCAGAGGCGTCTGAAGATGAACCAGATGGCATAGGCAGAGCTGTCATATAAACTCCGGAAGCACAGCGACTTCACACCCACTCTATTCCTGTGCGTGAGCTTGTTGGGGATTAAGCATAACACTCCTTGTTAAAAGCGATCGTCTTAATCTCTGAACACACAATTTAGCTGTCAGCACTATCGATACAGCATTGAGTTGGGCCAAAACACCCCAATGTTGAGGCGTCGAATGCGGCATATATTAATGATTGGTTATCCCAATTCCCGACCCAGGGGTCAGAAACCACTCCGTCACACATCACCCGCTACCGTAACGCAACGCAAATTGCAGTGCCGTATCAAGGTCATCAGTTTGCTTAGGATAGGCGATCGCCGGTCGCTCGATTTGAATCAACCGCATCCCCATGGCGGCGGCTAATATTTGCTTATAGTCTTGTCCACCCGGCTGACCAGATGCCTTAGTCACAATTTGCGTAATCTGCCATTGCCGCCATAGTGCTTTTTCCAGATCGACACTGATGGGAGGGCGTAAGCCGATCAAATTAGCGGGTTTAAATCCGGCTTGCAGTGCCGTGTGTAAAGCTACCGGTGACGGCAAAATGCGGGCAAACAACGCCGCTCGTGATTGCCAAGGAGCAAAGACTGGTAACTGCCGGTACCCCAAGGTCAACAGGGTGCGATCGGTGCCCAAGAATTCCTGCGTGAGGACATCCTGGAGTTGCGACACGCAGACAAATCCGGGTCGTCCCCGGCGATCTCGCCAGCCAGCCTGAGGGACAGATACCCTCGGTCGCTCATAACGCAAATAGGGGAGTTGATGGTGCTGGACTAAAGCGATCGCCAGTTGGGAAATCTCAGTCGCAAAGGGATGCGACATATCTAAAACAGCCCCGATGCCGTTTTCAACCATGAAATCATCAACCTGGGCTGACGTGAGGTGACCGACTTGCACTTGGAGATGAGGTGACCCGGGATACAGCGATCGCGCGGCTGCCGTTGTGACGGTCACAATACAACCCGGCTGTGGAGTAGCCTCAGAGAATTGCTGATGCCACTGCTCAACTAATTGGCGACTTTCTTGCGTGCCTCCAATCAACCAGAGCTTCGACATTAACTCAACACAACTTTAAACAGATGAAAGAGTTCGCCTTCCTGTTCTTTTTTGATGGTGACGCCAGCAGCTTTGAGGTGGCGTTTCCAATCCGCAATTGACATCAATTCCACCTCGGCCCCTAGATACATTTCTAAGATGGCCCAGTCTTCTGCCAAAGGCTGATCTGGATCAATCACATCGAAAATGAACGGACTGCCTGATTTCAGTACCTTCTTAACGGCCGACAAAACAGTGTCCCAGTACGCCCACTCGTAATAGCAACTCACCCCCGTCGCGATCGCCAGATCAAACTGGTTGGGCTCGTAGACATCAAGTTGATGTGCCGCCGCTTGCCGCATGCCTTTATACAACTTGGAATTGAGCTGTGACCCACGAGCATTCACCAACTCACAAATTGCACTGCTAATGTCTTGACCGTAAAACCGCGCATCCCACTCGCGCCAACAGGGATAAAACAAAAAACTGCCTCCGGCTCCCAAGTCGAGGCAATTTTGTAGCTTTTTAGGTTTGGCGATCTCCCAAAAGGGTGACGCCAAGCGCGACGATAATTTACCCGCTACCCAATCTTGAAAAATGGGCAAGGCCTCTACCGACTCTGGCACCTCAACTGATTCCCCACGATACTCGCGGTCATAGCGTTTAGCCACTGTATCCAGACGTTCAGGCAAACCAGTCGAAACCATAAGCAGTTGCGGTTTAACAGATAGTGATAGAACCTTGACACCACCTTCGGCGACCTCTGGAGGCGACCTTCAAAGGAGATTGCTCCGAACCCACCTGCGTCGACAGCCGCCAAAGCTGCTCGGGTGTCCTAATTCAAGGTCCCAACATACTAGCCTTTGAGAGCCTTATTAAAATTTTCTCGGTAAGACTTGTTTGCAATAAAGTAAATTGGCCACAGCACGGTCAAGCTCACTTTATTTTGACTAAAGTTGGTTCTTTGAAACCCACTCCAAAATCGCCAGGCTCCTGTGCTGTAAGCGATCGCCAATGCTAATACAAATAGTGTTCCCATAACCTCAGCTCACCTTTTTAGGGGAGATGTAACCTCACCCTTTAAAATAACAGCCATACAACTACAGTGACCGAGAGCGGTCTGCCGCAGACAATTCACATTTTTGGATGTTGGTGGTTCTGATACCACCACCTACAGATTTGCTGGCAACCGCCCCGTGAGCGGTCAGATTTGCCGTCATGATGACGGTGATGAACCGCCATTTATGCTAGTCGGTAGAAGTGAATTGACCGATTAGAACAGAAAATACGGCATAGAATGCCGCAGTTTTTTGGGTTTTGGTACCAACCTAGTCGCAGACTGAGCGGCTATCTCGATTATTCCGTGACCGTTTTAAGTTGTCGACGACAATTCCGTTTGAGTACGAGGAGGATCTAATGCGTGCAGTTTTAATGGCCGGCGGTTCTGGGACTCGCTTACGACCGCTTACCTGTGACCTGCCGAAACCTATGGTGCCGGTCATGAACCGTCCTATTGCTGAGCACATTATCAACCTTCTCAAGCGGAACGGAGTAGACGAGGTGATTGCAACGCTCTACTACTTACCGGACGTCATGCGAGATTACTTCCAGGACGGCACCAACTTTGGCGTTCGTATGACCTACGCCGTAGAAGAAGAACAACCCCTCGGCACCGCTGGCTGTGTCAAAAATATTGCCGAATTGTTAGACGATACTTTCATTGTGATTAGCGGTGACGGCATCACCGACTTTGATTTACAAAAAGCCGTCCGCTTCCACAAAGCTAAAGGTTCAAAAGCCACACTGGTGTTGGCACATGTGCCTAACCCTGTCGAGTTTGGGGTGGTGATCACCGATCAAGACAATCAGATCAAGCGCTTTTTAGAAAAGCCATCCACCAGTGAAATTTTTTCCGATACCGTTAACACTGGCACCTATATTCTAGAGCCGGAAGTTTTAGACTACTTGCCTGCGAATCAAGAAACTGACTTTTCTAAAGATCTGTTTCCCTTGCTGCTAGACAAGGGTGAGCCTATGTTTGGGTATGTCGCAGATGGTTACTGGTGTGACGTCGGCCATCTCGATGCCTATCGAGACGCCCAGTACGACGCCTTAGAGCGCAAAGTTGATGTTTATCTCGATTACTACCCCGAACAATCACCGGGAGTTCGAATCGGCCAGAATACCGAGATTGACCCCACAGCCCAGATTCAGGCACCGGTCATCATTGGCGATAATTGTCGCATTGGAGCGCGAGCCAAACTCAGATCTGGCACCATCGTGGGTGATAACGTCACGATTGGTAATGATGCTCAGCTTGAACGGGCGGTGGTGTGGAACGGTGCCATTATCGGTGAAGAAGCGTTCCTACAAGCTTGCGTCATCTCTCGAGGGACGAGAGTTGATCGTCGGGCCCAAGTCCTTGAAGGAGCGGTCATTGGGGCCTTAACCACAGTCGGTGAAGAAGCTCAAATCAGTCCAAAGGTGAGAGTGTGGCCCAATAAGCAAATCGAGTCGGGTGCAACTTTGAATATCAATTTGATTTGGGGCAATATGGCGCAGCGGAATTTATTTGGTCAGCGGGGTGTAGCTGGTTTAGCCAATATTGATATCACCCCTGAGTTTGCAGTGAAACTAGGGGCCGCTTATGGCTCAACGTTGAAGTCAGGTTCTAACGTGACGGTATCGCGTGACCAACGCAGCATATCGCGCATGGTTTCGCGATCGCTGATTTCGGGTTTGATGTCGGTCGGCATCAATATTCAAAATCTTGAAGCCACTGCCATTCCCCTTGCCCGAGCCATCATGCCCACTCTGGGTGTACATGGCGGCATCCATGTACGGCTACATCCTGATCGTCCCGATCATATTCTCATCGAGTTTTTTGACGAAAACGGCATCGATATCCCCAAGGGGAAAGAAAAGAAAATTGAAGGGGCCTATTTTAAAGAGGATCTGCGGCGATCGCCCATTCATGAAATTGGGACCGTGACCTACCCTAGCCGCATCATCGAAGCCTATAGCACCGCCTTTGAGGAGCACCTCAATGTTGAGGCGGTCCGCAGCAGCAACTCGAAAGTGGTCATCGACTACGCTTACGCTGTGTCAGGAGCCGTCTTGCCGCGGCTGCTCGCTAAATGTGATTGTGACGCCGTTGTCTTAAACGCCAGTTTGAGCCAGAGTGCGCCGACTGCTGCCGATCGAGAGGCGATGCTAGGGCAGTTAGGACAGGTAGTCCAGGCCTTACAGGCGACCTTTGGGGTCCAAGTGTATGCCAATGGGGAACAGTTTGTCCTGGTTGATGAGGTCGGCACGCCGATTCGAGGTGAAACTTTAACCGCGCTCGTGACTCATATGGTGCTCACAGCTAATCCTCGCGGCACGGTGGTCGTGCCCGTGCATGCCACTGGGGCGATCGAACATATTGCTCGCCGCCATGACGGTAGTGTGATTCGCACTAAAGTGAATCCGACAGCCCTGATGGAAGCCTGCCAAGAAAATGAAAATGTTGTCTTGGGCGGCAGCAGCGACATGGGCTTCATCTTCCCGCAGATGCATCCAGGGTTTGATGCTATGTTTTGCATTGCCAAAATTATTGAAATGCTAACCATTCAGGAACATACCCTAGGGCAGATTTGGGCCGAATTACCCCGCATCTCTCACCGCACACAAACGCTCCGCTGTCCTTGGACATCTAAAGGTGCCCTGATGCGCCACATGGTCGAAACTCATCCGGCTGACCAACTCGAACTGGTCGACGGCGTGAAAGTGCTTGATCCCGGCAGTGATGGCTGGATCTTAGTGCTGCCCGATGCGGGAGAACCTTTGGTGCATATCTACGCGAATAGCGAAGATCGAGAATGGGTTGACGAAAAACTCAATGAATATCGGCAAAAAGTATTGACCTTTATTGATCAAGAACAGGGTATTCACCAAGTTCCTCAGGAGACTGCATCATGAACCACTGCATGTTGATGGCTGAAATCATTGCTGCCCCTCAGATACGCTACACCCAAGACAATCAGACCGCGATCGCCGAAATGACGGTCGCTTTTGCAGGACTGCGAGATGATGACCCAGCGCAGCAAATCAAAGTAATTGGGTGGGGTAACTTGGCACAGGAAATGCAAGAACGCTATCAAACGGGCGATCGTGTTTTGCTAGAAGGTCGCCTGTCGATGAATACCGTGGATCGGCCTGAAGGCTTTAAAGAAAAGCGGGCAGAAATGACTGCGCAGCGCGTCCATCGCCTTGCTGACCTGGGCGCAATGACAATGGCTCAACCGGCACCGATGCCAACTAACACGAGCACTCCGCCAGCAGCACCCAGTACTCC
>CAZLYS010000073.1:3636-10409 GCA_964563415.1 uncultured Halomicronema sp. | reverse complement strand
ATCACGCTGCTGTGTGAGGCGACGGCCCCCGGTTTAGAACTGCTACCGACTGACGGCACGTGGTTACCGACCGCGGCGATTCCTGGCCACCTCATTGTGGATACGGGCGCCATGCTGCAAAACCTCACCAACGGTTTGTTCAAAAGCACTACCCATCGGGTCACGAACCCTGACAACGATCGCGATCGTCGCTTTTCACTCCCATTTTTCGTCCACCCCCGTCCCGAAGTTGACTTGTCACCTCGTCCTAGTTGCGTTGCTCGCACGGGGGGCATCCCTCAGTTTCCGAGTTGGACCGCTGGGGCATACTTGACCCAGCGACTCCAAGAAATTGGGTTGGCTTGACCTTCCTCGCATTGGGTTCTAACTGTGTCAGTGTGGCCGATGAGTCCCCAATGGACATGGCTGTTCCATGGTGACCGATATTTACTTTACAAACGGTGAAACACTCTGACCAATCCAACAATCACTCCTAGAATGAGGCGACACTGGGGAATGCTCGGCATCCATGAGCCCCATCCGATTCAGATTCGTAAGCACTGGCTAGGCGGCAATAAACGACCAGCCAAGATCTGGCTAAAAACTGTGTTTGAAACCCTATTTTTTATGGCATCTATTGCCTCGACAGCTTTTATGTAGTGTTGCCAGCAGTTGTATCTACGCCCTTTATCCATCTCCTCTAACTTCAGATTGATGCCTTCTCACCCCGCTTCGACACTTACGAGCCAACAATTTTTTCAGGGCTTGTGCTGGCCTCAAGACCAGTTTGCGGGCGCAATTGTGCCGGTAATGCCCACTGATACGATCCAGCTCAAAACGGCAGCGCTACAGCAAATTTTGCACAATCTCAGTGCGGCTGACAGTGGGTGGCCAGCTGATAAGCCACAGACCTCAGACACACTCCTGCCCTATGTAAGTGATGAGGTTGAGGAATTACTGGAAGCCTTACAAACCAAACCGATGGTGCCGCTATCTACGGCGGTGCCAGTCATGGCTGCTCAGCCCAGTGAGCCCTCGCCACGCCTGCTCTCTGATCTCAGCGCTGATTGGCTATGGGCGATCGCTGCCAGCTCACCGCTGACAATGCAACTGCTTGAAGGGGTTGCCGCTAGCATTCATGGCTTGCCCAACGTTTACGGGATGCGACTAGTCCCCACGCTCGAAATTCAGGATGCTAACGACACCTATATTCTGGATCTCACAACCCAAAGTCTGGGGACGCTGGCACCGGCGTTTACGCCCGAGACCTCAATTCAATTGCCGGACTTGCCCGCTGCCTCACCGATGACGGCAGCCACCTTGCGAGTCCAAATTTGCCATCTTAGTAAGGCACTGGTCCCAGCTCTGGGCGCTTGGTTTGAGGGCCAATTAGTCAACTTGTGTCTGCCAGGGGCCGTTTGGAAAACTGCCCGAGCCCGTCTCGTACCGCAGTTGGTGCCACTCACAACCCAAGTTGCTGACCCCTTACCCATAGAGATGGCGAGGCCCCTCAGCAGTGCCGCTAGCAGTGGTTTACCGGCAGCTCGCGTTTGGCCCGCAGAGCTGCCGTCGACAACCGTCATCGATACCCTGCCGGCAATTACGACTAGTCCCCCCCAACCCGCATCTTGGACCCTCGACTCAGAGCTTAGCTTTCGCAATCCTGAGGCTTTGGCCCCAGCGATGCAGACGTTACATCAACAGTCATTGAGTCGCCAAGTGTCGGAGTATGGGCGATCGCACCCTGAGATGACATCACTCGATCTCTTAGCGGCTGTCCTGAGGGCTTCAAGAACGGCAGACGAATTGGGCTTGACCTTGGGGCAGTCGTCGCTGTCGTTGTTAGAGCTGTGTCACCAGGTGAAATGGCTATGGATGCAAGCGAGTCAAGAGTACATGCCGCTGATGAGTGGGGTTTCGGCGCGGCAGTTACGGTCTGAGCAGCCATGGCAGTCGGGAACTTTGCTCAGTCAGGGACAATTGCACTTGCTATCGGATGACCAAACGATGGCGGTGTTGGATGTTGCCACCCCTGAGTGGATTGCTCCTGCAACAGAGTTAGACGCGGCAGACTTACTGCATCTGTCTTTAGCGACTGCACCCCATGTTTCAGTGTGGCGGGTTGATCAGTTAACGCAGCAGGTTCGTCACACGATTGCCGCGCGCTCCCCCTTACTCGCTAGCCTCACGGAGCCCCAACCGATCAAGCTTTGGTCCCCTCAGGCTGAACTTTTTCCAGAAATCACGATCCCCAACCTTTACCTGCGTTGGCAGCTCGTGCTGAAGTTCTTCCCTCGATAAGATGAAAAGGCGTTATGGCCTCAAGCAAGCGGATATACCGTTGCTTGAGATCGCTGAGATAGACTTCAAGTTCCTAAGATTAGCCATGAAAATTTTGCTGCCACCCGTAGTTTGGCTAGAACCCTCTAGAACGCTAGAACTCCTGTGTGACAAGACGTTCATGGCCAAGCTTCGTAGGGCTCTGCCCGTTTCGAAGAGTATGCTGCATTCCAAATTTTGCCATAGTAGCTGCAGATTTCATCGTTCTGAAGTGTTCTCATTGATCGGGTGGGTTGCAGAGACAACCGCCATCGCCGCTTAGCTGGACCTTTACCAGGTAGTCCTGACCGCTAGCTTTGTTCCTGTTCTTGTGCCCATTCATGATTTATCTCTACGCCCTGTGTCCCAGTTTGGTTGGTTTCTCTGACTTCCCAGAGGGGATTGGGACCGCTCCGATTGAAGTGATCACAGTCGGTCCCTTAGGGGCGGTTATTGAGCGGGACGTAGATATTGCTCAAATTCAGGCAGATGACACCCAGTTGATGACCGCAGTGCTCGCTCACGATCGCGTGTTGGGGCACTTGTTTACTCAAACGCCTCTCCTGCCATTGCGATTTGGTACTCAATTCAAAGATATTGACTCGGTTAAAACTGTGCTCTCCACCCAAGGCGCAACCTATCGGCAAAAGCTCGACTATTTGCAGGATAAGGCTGAATATCTCGTCAAGCTGTTGCCCCAACCGTTAGAATTGCCCGCGATCGCGGATGATTTAAAAGGTCGTGATTACTTTTTGGCCAAAAAGCAGCGGCTACAGGATCACTCAACCGCCCTAAACGAGCAAACCGAAGACTTACAAAACTTTTTATCAAGTTTGCAGGCTGCTAACATTCCGCTAGTGCAGAGTGCGCCCCAAGATAATGAAGAGCGTCTGCATGTACTGCTGTCTAGAGATGTAGGCCGTACTCAACAACTGATGGCGAGCTGGCAAGTACAGCTTCCAACTTGGCAGCTCATCTGTAGTGAACCGCTACCGCCTTACCACTTTGCTACCTGAACCAGCTTTTTTAGGGCTGGGCGTCGATAGGCTGACTGCCCTGAGCAAAGCTCATTTTCGCCAAAACAGAGCAAAGAAGTTGGTCTCATTTTGCATCGCGGCGTGATCGGCTTGATGTTGCTGAGCCAGACGATAATGATCTTCGCAGTAGGCTTCTAGGGCTTCCCGATAATGCTGTTCTTGCCGAAACTCTAAGCTGAGCTGATGCAGTTCCAAAACCTCGAGCACTTCTTGAGGACTGGGTTCGTATCGGCGGAGCAAGTATTCAAACACGATAAGCCGCTGTGGATTGATTATGAATAGGGTAGCAGGTGAGTTGAGCAGGGCAAGTGGAAGAGGGTGTGAGGGTGTGAGGGTGTGATTTTGGTACTGGGTACTGGGTACTGGGTACTGGGTTTTTAGTTCTGGGTTACTGGGGCTTGGTTTTCCAAACTCTGAATTCGGAACTCGGAACTTTGCTATTCGACGCACGAGACCACCGGAGCCAACGACTTGCTGTTCAGGGGGCTGCCATATCCGAGGGTTCAGGTCAAAGCTCGGCGGAGGGCAGTGACTAGGCGCTCATTGTCTTCGGGGAGGCGAACGGCAACGCGAAAGTAGCGATCGCCCAACTCTGGGAAACTCAGGCAGTCACGAATCAGAATTTGACCATGCTGCAATAAGTCTCGTTGCAGGGCTGTGACGGAGCGATCGCACTGCACCAAGAGAAAATTAGCTTGTCCTGGCCAGGGCTGCAAACCGGGAATTGCCTGTAAGGCTTGCAACAAGGCTGGACGTGCCGCTGCTAGCCAGTGCCAGGTGCGCTGCTGAAAGTCATGGTCTTGCAGAACATCGACCACAGCGGCAGCTAAAGCATTCACTGGCCAGGGGTCACGCCACTGTTGCCAGCGTTGTAAATGATCGGGATGGGCGATCGCATAGCCCAGACGTAAACCCGGCAGGCTGTAAAACTTGGTGAGCGAACGCAAAATGATCAAGTTAGGCCAGCGATCTACCTGAGCGATTAAGCTTTGCTGGTCAGTAGGCAGCACAAAATCCATAAAGGCTTCATCCACTACTACCAAGGCAAATTGGCTGAGCAGCGTCTCTAAGACGGCTTGAGGAATGACGTAACCCGTCGGATTATGCGGAGTATTGAGCAAGAGGCCACACCGGGCGGGCTCGTGATTCAGACCTTGGGCCACTAACTTTAGCCAGTCGACGTGGCCACTGGCGGCGGTTGCCGTTAAGGGCAGCGGTAAGGGTTGTTCATGTGCCCCAAAGGTCGATAAGGCCCGTCGATAGTCGCCAAAGGCTGGGGTGATGAGATAAACCGCTTCTAAAAAGGCCAGGTCGCGACCTGCCCAGGTGAGCAATTCAGCGGCCCCATTACCGGGCAAAATCCAGTCAGGGTTGAGGTGATGATGCTGGGCCAGCCGTTGTTTCAGCTCAGGATATTGCGGATTGGGATAACGGGCTAATTGCGTCAGGCCGCTTTGCAGGGCCGTGATCGCCGCAGGTGGCGGCCCGAGTGGGCTAATACTGGCAGAAAAATCAAGCAAAACAAAGGGGGAACAGCCAGCTACCTGAGCAGCCCACTCTAAATTCCCCCCATGATGCGGTCGATTATTAAACAGACTATCTGTCAACGATATTCGTAAAGGCTTACTTGCTCACCATTTCTTTGAACTGCTTACCAGCAGAAAAGGCAGGCACCTTCGTTGCTGGAATCACCATGGTCTCTCCTGTTTTTGGGTTACGACCTTCACGCTCTTTGCGATCGCGACGCTCAAACGAACCAAAGCCAACAAGCGTCACCTTTTCGCCGCTAGATACCGCTTCCATAATGACATCGACTGCTGCTGTGAGAACTTTGTCGGCTTCCTTTTTGGTTACCTCAGATTTCTCAGCAATCTTGTCAACTAATTCACCTTTATTCATGCTTGTGAGTCTCCTTTCGGGGGAATAGGGGATTTAGTCGGGGAGCGATCGCAGACCTCAAAAAATGGTCTACACAATAGCCATTGGCTCGAAACGCTGAAACCCCTGACATCCCGGAATTTCACTGCCCTATTCTAAGGGCAACTTCCAAAATATGGATCGTCGAAAGCTTTAATTAATGTCGTTTTCAGCGTTTTTTTACGAAAGGTAACCTAGTTCCAAGGGTTTGAGGCTCTGTTTAAAGTCAAAAAAATGGCCAAAGCCCTTGTCACACAAGAACTTTAGCCATTACACCAGAACCAATAGAGCATGAACCGAAAATGAGCGTTTATCTAGCGTTGTCGAGACCGCTCGATAATTTCTTGTACCTCTTCGCTCGGCGTATAGCTATAGCCAAACACTGATTGATCAGTGTCATCTAAAATCTCTGGCGTCAGCAGCACAATGAGCTCATTTCGAGAAGTGCTTTCAGACGTACTGCGGAAGAGCGCTCCCAATAGGGGAATATCTCCCAGAATGGGCACCTTGGTGGTACTGACTTGATCCGTTTCTTGGATGATGCCAGATAATACTAACGTTTGCCCATCCCGCACTCTCACCAAGCCTGACTGTAGTTCTCGTGCATTCAACAGAGTGACAGAGCCGACGCCACCGCCAACATCCACAGTCGCGACGGGTGAGGTCAGACTGGGTGAAACCGAAAGCGAGACAAAGCCATTGTCATCAATCCGGTCGACGTTAACCCCGAGCACTAAGCCCGCATCCACGAGCTCTGGTTCAACTGCAACAAAAGCCGTGTCCCCAATATCAACAATCTCCTGAGTAACTCGGGAAACAATCTGCTGTGTCAGAGCAACTGAGGCTGTTTGGCCTTCCTGAATAATCAACGTGGGATCAGTCAAGATCTTCGAATTGCCTTCTTGAACCGAAGCCAATAGTTGGAACAGGAAGTCATCGCCAACGCTAAAGCCCCCACCCCCACCGATTGTTCCTGGCGAAATCGGCGTACTAGTGGGAACGGAATTACCTCCTGAGAAAGGTGTAGAACCGCCAAAGTTCACAACGCCGACCCCACCATCGCTGGCAAAATCAAAATCTCCGACAGAGAAGGAAAAACTGGTGCCAAAGGCATCAATGGCACTCAAATTCACGTCGATGACCCTAACATTTACCGCCACTTGACGCCGCCTCAAATCTAGCCGAGCGAGGTAGCTGGTGGCCGTCTCAACAACATCAGTATCGCCAGTTAACGTAATGGAGTTAGTGCGATCGTCTACGGTTACTAGTAGGCCCCGCAGGACTTGCGGACTGCCGCCCCCATCAATCGGCTGATAAGCCAGAGGAACGATATCTGTAGTGGTTGCCCGCTCAATCAGCCGAATGCCCGTTTCAAGATCACCCGCATCACTGTCACCACCGGTTTCGACCCCTTCGATCTCGCCTAGCTCTTCACCCACGTCGGTAAACGTGGTTGCCGTGACAATTTGCGTTCCTTCAGCCCCCAGTGAGACCAAGAAGCCAGCGGCATTAGACGCTGTG
>CAZLYS010000073.1:0-3536 GCA_964563415.1 uncultured Halomicronema sp. | reverse complement strand
TTGCGTTCCTTCAGCCCCCAGTGAGACCAAGAAGCCAGCGGCATTAGACGCTGTGACTTGATTGAGTCTCAGGGTTCGACTCACGAGGTTTCTGGCAGAATCTGGCAATTCTGGTGCTACGTAAATCGTGCGGCCAACGCGATTGGCTTGCAAACCCGTGACTCGTAAAACGCTGTTAAACACGTCTTGGACGGATTCATTTTCAATGTCAAGGGTGATCGGTGGCCCTTCTCCGGTGGCGGCAGCCGCATCCGCCACTTCCCCATTGATATCAATGAAAACAAGGTTTAAATCTGCCGCTCTGGCGAGTAGATTCAGCACTTCCCGAGAAGGTGCATCCCGTAACACTAAGCGGGGAACTCGCTCTGTTGTGCCGAGGTCGATCGCATTAAACGTCGGAATGGTTTCCGCGATCGCGATATCGCCGACTGGGGGCGCAGTCGCTGCGGGCAAAAAGGGTGGTGCGGTCTGCACGTTGGGAGCATCGACCGGCACACCGTCAATGATGACTTGCGGGTTGGGCACGAGGACATCGGGCTGGGGCGCCGCTGGCTCAACTTCCCCTTCCTCAGTCGGTTCTTCACCTTCCGCTTGGGCCACGGTTGCTGGCTGTTCCACGGGAATCAGAATCGGCTCGTCGCTGGCGACCGTTTCGAGTTCGCTAGGGACAGGTGTACTCGCTTGAGGTGTGGCGACCCCTGCTGATTGGGTGGCAACGTCGATGATAATACCCCCGTTGTTCGAGGAGCCTACAACACCTGTGGGAATGCCATCGCTCCCCTCAACCGTCAACCGCACACTATTACTATCGAGTGGAGTCAGGGCGATCGCCTCAATGCCTGGGACTGGATTTTGCTGGGTGAATTGATTGCCATCGGGCAGTTGTAGCTGAGTGCGCACAATATCGGCCCGCAACATACTGCCTTGATTAACCGCAAACACTTGAGGCGTTTCACCGTTTTCAGTTTGCAGCACAATCTGGGCTCCAGCATCCGTGGGCACTATCTGGATGCCAGTAATGACACTAGATGTGGCCAAAGCTGGCTGGGCCACGATCGCCAACAAAGTAGTGCTGGCTAAACAACTGCCATATCCTAATAGTCGTTTCACAGTTCACTCTCCTCACATAGGTTCTGGGTATCGTTGACAGTTCATACCGCCAAAAGCACTCATTTCACAATCGATGCAGACTCTTTAGCCTTCGTCATTGACCTCCGTGGCCCCTTCTTCACCTTCAGCCGGGGGTTCTGGTGCTGGCGGTGTTGGCGGCTCTAAAGGATCGCCTAGAGGCACCAATACTTCCATCGTGAAAGTCGTATCTAAAGGACGAATGCCAAGGCGGTTGGCTTCTTCTTCGCTGAGATCAACAAAAGATGAGGGCTCCTGCTCAAAATCTCTGATGATGAGCAACGGCTCTAACCGTTCTAGATTGTTGAGAATGCTTTGGGTTTGAGTAAAGAGTCCTCGAAAGCCCACTTCTACAATTTGTCGCTCTAGTTGATTGGCAAGTTCTGGCCCGTATTCTTCCCCAATGGGGCTAGGTAACCCGACCGGGTTAAACGCAAACAACTCAGAGGTAAAGGCCGCCCGTTGCACGGCCGGATCATCTGCAATTTCTTGAAAGATGCGATTAACTTGCTCTTGGCTAAAGCCGATAGACGTCAACTGAGCAGAATTTGCTTCCGATAAGTCCCCGGCAATGGCCCCGGAGATTGCCGCGTTGCTTTTCTCAATCTGTTGGTTGGTATCTAGCAGCAACGTATCAAAACTATTGGGATCGCCTAATAAGCTGTAAATGCCTTCGCGTTGAGCTAAAACGCGATCCAACTCGGCCTGCACCTCTTCAATTTGGCGCAAACTCTCTGCCTGATTGGCCAACGTAGTTTCTTTTTCCTCAATCCGCTGCTGCAGCATGCCGATCTCTAACTGCACAGGACGGACGACTCGAGTAAAGAGAAAGATCGCGCCTCCCACGCCTAAAACAGCGAGGGCAATGCCTTGCACTTTAGGATTTAACTCAATACCAAAGGCAGTTGGATAACTCGGGCCTTCCAGTTCTTCAGTGTCCTCAATGGGGACAAAGTCATCAGTAAAGGTCATGGTGTCTCGATTACTCCTGAATCTCGAAGGGCACGAATTCGTGTCGCCAAGCCGACAGCGCCTTGACGATCTAAAACATCTAGTAAGTCCTGTGAGGGAATATCGGTAAAGTTACCCGTTAAGGTAAAGTCCACCAAGAGCTCCGGACGATTAGGAGGAGAGTCAGGACAAACCCCATCTACTGCCGGATCTAATAAATCAGCACTGCCGCGCTTTTCGGATTGATCAATCCCCACGCTACTGGCCTCTAGCAGCGGCGATCGCTGCAGGGTCAACAAGAAGTCGTTGATATCGTCAAATGAACAAGCAACTCCTTCAATATCGACGCCACCCGCAACGGGGGGCGGGGCTCCTTCTTCTGCCCCAGGTGGCGGCGGCAGTGTCGTCCCAGCTGTTTGCGACACAGAGATCACCTGAATGCGCGCCGGGGTGCGATCGCGCAACTCCTCCAAAAAGGCTGACCACGGACGGATTTGGTTAAACACATTCACAAATGCCTGGTTTTCTGCCTCTACCAGTTCAATCTGTGCCTGCACCGTCTGAATCTGCTGTAACTGATTTTGAATCTCCGCAATCTGTGCGTCCAGCTCTGCTTCTCGAGCCTGTAATTGCCGCATCTGATGCTGTAAAAATAGCCAGTAACCACCCACTAATCCTAAAGCTGCTACCGCGGCTAATAGGCCTAACATCAAGGGGGCGCGATTTCCCGCTGGCGCGGCTGCTCGAGCTGTCTGAGACGCCTCTACTGGCCGGATCTCTCGATCTTTTAGAAAGTTAATATCTAAGCCGTACATCGATTAAATCTCCCTCAGCCCAAGACCAATCACCGTTGCCAAACCCGGTCGCTCTTCTTCCTCAATGTCATCAGTCACTTCTAAGGACAATGCCGCCACCGGATCAATTTGGCTGGCCGGCAAACTTAAGCGCTGGGCAAAAAACTCATCCAGTTGACCGATCGCCGCCCCTGACCCCGCTAATAACAGCTGAGCCACTTCCATGTCCTCTGCCTGATTGAGATAAAAATCGATTGAGCGCCGCAACTCATCTGACAACTCACCCAAAATCCTTAGCATCGCTGCAGTGCCTGGGTTTGAGCCCCCGCCTGCAATGGGCTGAGGCGACCCCACTGTATCCATTGGAGTAGTGGGTACGGTCATCCCTTTCAGTAAATCGGTATTGCGTGATGGCGGCAAATTCATCGCTCGACTGAGCGCTCCCTGAATTTGAAAAGTTCCGATCGGAACCGAGCGCGAAAAATGAGGAATACCGTCAACCACGATGGAAATTTCAGTACTTTCAAATCCAATATCAACAATCGCAGCAGCTTCCTGTGGGGTGAACTGACGCAACTGATCTCGAATTGTGCGAATCAGCGCAAAACTGGAGGTTTCTAAGACCGCAAGATTAATGCCTGCTTGTCGAAAGGTTTCTAAGTA
>CAZLYS010000072.1:0-10411 GCA_964563415.1 uncultured Halomicronema sp. | reverse complement strand
CTGTTCCCTTCAAGCAAACGAACTGTACTTGACCAAACTGCACAGGGCTATAACGTCGGCTTGGGATCCCCCCAACTCTAAACAGGCCCGCTTAATCTGCGTTAGCAGCAACTCCAAATCATTGATATTCTGTCAAGATCGAGCCTGTTCAGCCTTGCCTCGAAAGGTGAAAATGCCTTTCGAGAATCTCAATCCATCAGTCATAAAGTATCCTGACAAACTCCCAGGGGGAATCCTGGTCTGCTTCCCCGTAAAAGGCTGAGGGTTTAGATCACAGCGCTGTAACTTCCAGCCGTTCAAACTCACCGTCTAGACAAATCCAGGGTGATACCATGTCATGAAAACAAGTTGTTTCAATTCGTTTCGACTGGTTCAGACCGCCCTGTTTAACTTAGTAAGCTGTAATAAATATTCTATGTATACGGGGCTTGAACTTGTCTAGACTCCCAGTCTGCCATCTAAATTCACCTTTATCTGGATATCAAAGATTGCATCGATGCACCGGTAGCAACACTTAGGTACTGAATGAATATATGTCAGACCAACTATCCTTTGACCAAAGGGGCGATCGCTGGGAGCAGCTCTGCTTAAATCAGCTGCAAGCCCCATTGTTAAATGCGATTAATCAGGCTGTCATTGCCACCGATATAGAAGGCCGCATCCGGTTTTGGAATCGGGCTGCTGAAACCCTTTATGGATGGTCCCAGAACGAAGTCTTAGGCAAACCAATTTTGACTGTGAAGCCCGCTTTTAGCGTTCGGCAGCAATTTTCGGATATGTTGGCCAACCTACAAAAGGGCCAAGCGTGGTCAGGAGAGTTCCTCGTTCGCGACCACCACAACCGAGAGTTCACGGCCTTAATCAAAAATGCCCCGGCATACGATGGCGAAGGCAATTTTATCGGCATGGTGGGCATCTCTTCCGATATTAGCGAGTTAAAAGCAACTCAAACTCAACTTTTGCATCAAACGCAGCAAGCACAAGCTTTGACTCTAGTGATTGATGCGATTCATCAATCACTAGAGTTAGATACCATTTTTTCAGTTTCAGCATCACACATTGCCGACTTCCTTAATGCTCAGGTCAGCATCGTGCAGTACTTGCCAGACCGACAGTGCTGGATTCATCGTATCGTTTTTAATCCTGATCGAGAACTAGACCCCAAAACCAATAACCTGATTATTCCTGATCAGGACAATCCTTTTGCGGAACGACTGAAACGCTTAGAGGTCGTCGTCGTTCATGACACTCGTGATATTCAAGATTCCATCAACAGCCAGCTGGCAGAAACGTCTCCGGGAGCTTGGTTATTGACGCCCATTAACCTGGGGGGCAAAGTTTGGGGCAGTTTGACTCTCGGACGGTTGGATCAATATGTCGATTGGCAAGCAGAAGATATTCATCTAGCTAAGCGGGTCGCGGCCCAACTCGCGATCGCAATTGATAAAGCAGAAACCTATCAACAACTCCAGCAAGAGTTAGACATTCGGCAGGCCAATGAAGAACGATTGCGGCAATACGAACATATTTTCGCCGCGACCCGAGATGCGATGTCTCTGTTGAACCGCGATTACATCTACAAAGTGGTGAACCAGGTCTATCTTGATTGGAATGGCAAATCTCGTGCCGACATTGTCGGCCACTCAGTGGCCGAATTGCTCGGAGAAGAAACGTTTCAAACGATCATAAAGCCCCAGTTAGACAAGTGTTTAAATGGGGCGGTCGTGCAGTACAGCGAGTGGTTCACTTATCCTGATGGCGATCAGCGCTTTATTCATGTCACCTATGCCCCCTTCGTAAATGATCGAGGAGAAATTTGTGGGGTCGTAGCAACATCGAGAGATACAACCGATCTACAACTCGCTCAAGAAACCTTACATCGTCAGGCCCGCCAAGAGCGGGCAATCAACGACATGATCAAGCTGATGCGTCAGTCGTTTGAGATTGAAGCGATCTTTCCCCTGGTCTTAAAAGACATCTGCATACTGTTAGAAGCTGACCACGGAGTCATCGCCCGATACGAAGCGGCGGAACAATGTTGGCACCACATTGCAGAATATCGCGTGAATGACACCTCGTCCTCCTGTTTAGGCTTACGGCTACCCGATGCGGATAACCCAGTAGCCGCAGCCCTTAAACAAGGCCAAGTCATTTGCATTGACGACAAAACAACGCTGATTGATCCCACATACCGACAACTCGTCCAACTATTGCCAGGGGCATGGTTGATTGTGCCCTTGCAGATCAACGATCGCATTTGGGGCAGCTTGACCTTGCGCAAGTTAAAACCCACCTGGGCAACAGAAGTGGTCGGGCTCAGCCTCCGGATTGCCGATCAATTAGAGATCGGGATTCATCAAGCCGAACTTTTTCAAGCGGCTCATGCAGAACTCAAGAAACGCCAGGCCACTGAGCAGGCCCTGCGGGATCAAGAGTCATTTTTCAAGTCTCTGTATGAGCAAGCCACCCTGGGAATTGCCTTTTGTCAAGCTGATGGTCAGATACTGCAGGCTAATGCCAGGTACTGCGCGATTACAGGTTATAGCGAACAAGAACTGAAGTCGATGTCGCTTAAGCAACTCATCTATCCCGATGATCTGAGCTTGCACCAAGAGCTTCTCTTGAGAATCAACCGTGGTGAGCAATCAGCCTTCAGCGTCGATGAGCGCTACCTACGCCGAGATAAGACAACCCTCTGGGTGCATTCAACGGCATCCGCCATTCGTGATGAGCAGGGTAATTTCGAGGTGCTGGCAGCCATCATTCAGGACATTAGCGTTCGCAAGCAGCTAGAGGCCGAACGACAGCAGGCAGAATCGCAGCTCCGTCACAATGCTTTACACGATGCCCTCACCCAATTGCCTAACCGCAATCTGCTGATGACTCAGCTAGAGCGTGCTTTAGAACGGGTGCAGCGTCCACCCCATCAGGAATTTGCCGTTCTATTTCTCGATCTTGACCGATTTAAGGTCGTCAACGATTCTCTGGGGCATGTCGTGGGCGACCAGTTACTCACCATCGTGGCTCAAACCCTAAGTCAGATGGTGCGTCCAGGGGATTTAGTTGCTCGTTGGGGGGGCGATGAATTCGTAATCTTATTGGAAGCCGTGCATAGCACTTCCGAGGTATTAACGGTGGCTAATCGCCTCCTGAATGCTTTGCGACATCCTTTTTGGGTTGCTCAGCGAGAGGTGCTTACCACGGCGAGCATTGGCATCGTTATCGGGTCTTTAGCCTACCGCAACGCCACGGAACTTTTGCGAGATGCCGACATTGCTATGTACCGGGCTAAGGCCAACGGTAAAAATAGCTATGCCATGTTTGACCCGGTCTTACATGCACAAGTTACTGACCGACTGCAACTGGAGCATGATCTCCGCCGGGCGATCGCCAACCAGCAGTTGGAGCTGTATTACCAACCCATCATCAATCTGAGGAATGGGGCAATTTTTGGTTTAGAAGCGTTATCCCGCTGGCAACATCCAGAGCGCGGTCTCATTTCTCCCAGTGACTTTATCCCTATCGCCGAAGAAACGGGACTCATTGTGGAGATCGATCAGTGGGCTATTAAAACCGCATGTCATCAAGTTAAACAATGGCAACGGCGCTATCCGGCTGCCCGTAATCTCAAGGTCAGTGTGAATCTGTCAGCCCAAGATTTGCAAGTGCCCAACATGGTGACCCACATCAGCCAGGAACTAGCGGCGTCTGGGCTAGCGGGACAGTATCTTGTCTTAGAAATTACCGAAAGCCTGTTGATTGGAGACACACCACAGCTATCGCAACTGATTGCCCAAATTAAAGAACTCTCTGTACAGCTAGCCGTTGACGATTTTGGTACTGGGTATTCGTCACTGAGTTACTTACATCGCTTTCCTTTCAGCGCTTTAAAGATTGACCAAGCGTTCACTTCCAATATGCGGTTGGCCAACGTCAACCAGGAGATTGTGGAAACGATTCTGGCATTAAGCGATCGCTTAGGGATGGTCGCGATCGCCGAAGGGGGTGAATCCCTAGAGCAACTGCAGCATTTACAAAAAATGGGTTGTGAATACAGCCAAGGCTTTTATTTCAGCAAGCCTTTACCCAGTTTGGAGCTAGAGTCCTTATTGAGAACGGCGTATCCTTTTATTGACAGGGTACCGCTGCCGCTACCGCCACAAGCTTCTTAAACAGCACCTTTCGGGCGGCCCAAGCCGTCACGCTAGAAACGGTTTGAGATTAGGTGTGCCCTAGTCATTACGATCGCGAAGCCAACAGTTGATCTTTTGCCAGTAGATAGCTAGCAATTGACTTAGCGTCAACCCCTTCCCCATTGATGACAGCCTGCTCAAATTCATCGAGGGTGAGATAAACCACCTCAATGTCTTCATCCGCATCGCCTGCGGGCGGTTGCTCAATTTTCTCTAGCCCAGTTGCCAAAAAAGCATAGATAAATTCGTCAGAGTAACCCGGAGCTAAAGGAAAATTCCCTAATGAATGCCAGGTCTGGGCACGATATCCAACTTCTTCTTGAATTTCTCGCTGAATCGTTTGTAAAGGGGTTTCCTCAGGTTCGACGGTGCCAGCGGGAAACTCTAGGAGTCGTCCCTGCACCGCAAAGCGATATTGCCGCACCAAAACCAGCTTGCCATCTGCCGTCACAGGAATGGCTAATGCCCCTCCCGGATGGCGAATACATTCCCATTCCCCTTCAGCCTTATTAGGTAAACGGAGACTGTTAATTTCAAAGTTGAATTTACGTCCTTTAATCAGCAGACGTTGCTTCAACAGTTGTGGCGGTTCGTTACCGAGAGGCATGTAGTTTAAATCAGGCTAAAACGACAAACAGCGCACAGCAACAAGAATGGCGTGCCCTATGAATGGTGAGGATTAGCCTACCATATTCCCTTTTAGGGAGGTTTCAGCCAAAACGTTGCCTCAGTTAATCGAGTGATCCCGTCGTTAGGAAGGGTGGCACAAATATCGGCAATCGTCTGCCCTGATTGAGGATGACGCCAATCCGAGGCAATTTCAGCCAGGGGCACCAATACAAACGCCCGTTCCCTCATTCGGGGATGAGGGATTTCTAAGCTGGCAGTTTTGAGTTGCTGTTCTCCCACTAGCAAAAGGTCTAAATCTAATGAGCGGGGTCCCCACCGTTCACGGCGCACCCGACCAAACTGAGCTTCTACCGATAGTAATAGGCGTAGCAAGGCTTCTGGAGAGAGGTCACTCTCAAGCAGCACACACGCATTGAAGTAGTCGGGTTGTGGCGGTCCCACAGGGGCGGTTTGGTAAACGCTAGAGCAGCTTGTCACCCTAACGTCGGGGTGCTGATCAAGCAATACGATCGCCCCCTGCAAAATGGCCAGAGAATCGCCCAAATTGCTGCCTAGCGCGATCGCGCAACGATTAACGGTCATATAAACCGATAAGAGTTAAATACGAAATCAAGTACATCAAGCTTAGGCGATCTCGGCAATGCAAAACCAACTTCTAAGACGGAAAGACAAGTTACTGCAGTGCCCACAAAAACTTAGGCAAGGAGCCCGTGCCCCTTGCCTAAAAGAAGAAATCTACCCAGTATTCAATCTTGTTCCTTACCATCAGATGGACAGCAGTCCCAAGCTGACGGCACTGGGCTGATTACTCAAAAATGAATTCGCTGCCGGAAATTGCCCCAGTAGACGTTGAGGGCAAAAACTGCAATGAAGTCGTGTAAGGATTCATCAGATCTGGCACTCGAATGGTGGGATCAGACTGAGTCTGCTCTTCCATCAGATAGTTATAGGCATCAAAAAGCGCATAGGCATCTTCCATGACGGCTTCTTCAGGGAAACTGCCAACGCCAAACATCGTGCTGAGTTGACCTCCCAGTGAGCGATTCTGGTTAAAAGAACCGCCGTTGCTAAAGAAGATCTCGTTCATCGCTTCCGGAATGTAAGCTGAACGAGTGGTGGGAGGCTCATTTGCCTGTACTGTTGACGCCATCGCAACCGCCGAGACGACCGCTGCAGTTACGGTTAAGGTTCGAACTAAAAACTTGGCCATCGCGCTTTCCTCACTCCAATAAATCGGCGCTATCAATGCCAGACTGGTAGTCTCTGGGTTTGATGAGCATCCCGAGGCGTAAACTATGTTGGATAGTTGGTTTGACTAGATACGCCTGTACGCACGTCATTTATAACGCAGTCCACTAAAAACGGCGCATTTTTCTTCATTATTGGATCTATGACTTCGAGCCCTCACTCTCCGGTTTTAGCCCTGACCACATTGCCGCTGGCAGATTTGCGCGATCGCCTGCTGGATCTTTTTTGCGAAGTTGCTTATAAAGAGGGCGATTTCACCCTGTCTTCTGGGCAAAAAAGCACTTACTACATCAATGGCAAACAAGTCACGCTACATCCGGCCGGGGGGGTGATGGTCGGTCGGTTACTGCTAGAGCGCTTGCCAGCAGAGGCGATCGCCGTCGCGGGTCTGACGTTAGGAGCCGACCCAATGGTCAGTGGGGTCAGCATTGTCGGTGCCTATAGCGATCGCCCCATCACGCCGTTGATTGTGCGCAAAGCGGCCAAAGGTCACGGCACTCAAGCTTATATTGAGGGGCCAACGTTACCGACTGGTAGCACGGTTGTCGTGTTAGAAGACGTCGTTACCACTGGACAGTCGGCTTGGCAGGCTGTGGAACGTTTGCGGGGCGCAGGCTATACCGTCGATACTATTTTGGCCTTAGTCGATCGCCAGCAAGGCGGCACTGAGTTTTATCAGTCTAAAGACTTGAACTTCGAGGCGTTATTTTCAATCGCTGACATTAAAGCTCGCTATGCCCAATGGCAAGCGGTTGACTAATGCTGATCGGGCCTTACTGCAACGGGTTTAGATGCGATCGCCCCCTTACCGCCTAAGATGAACGACAAGGATAGCTGCCATAACAGACCGCAGTTTTGTTAGGTTACTCTAGATTGCTGTAATCGCCATCTGACAGACCTTTCAATTCCGAATTCGGCTATAACCAATCATTACTCGGCGCTATGGCCCATACTATCCGTTTCAAAATTGATACCTGGCTTAAGCAAGCCAAAGTACAGGCGGCGGGTTTGCCTGATAGTCAACGACAGTTCGTTAGAGCCAGAACCACTTTGCCCGTCAGTGCATTTGCCGTAGATGGCAATCATCTGAGAGTGACGTTGGGCAAAGATGCTGCAGGCAATCAGATTTTCTTTAAGGGTCGCAATACTTGGTTTGTCTACACGCCCGCTGTGGATCTGTTGAACAACGGCCAAGTGATTGCCCCTGACACCCAAGCATCAGAACCGGAACGGTCGGCCTACACCCTGCGGATTGAGGTCGACACTTGGCTCAAACAAAGTACAGCTCAAAGTAGCACCTTACCCGATGACCAAAGACAGTTGGTCAAAGCTGGCACCACATTACCGATTTCCAGTTTTGACGGTGCCGGTAATTTTCACCTGAAAATCAACCTTGGTACGGATGCCCAAGGGCAATCCATCTCCTTTAAAGGACGCAAGGCTTGGTATGTTTATCGGCCAGTCGTCGAAGTGCTCAAAGATGGCAAAATTGTGCAGATTCCACCGCCGCCTAGCAGAGGGCCGAAATACACCCTCAGGATTCTGGCAAATACGGTTTTGAAGCTCAGTACTGCACAAAGCTCATCCCTGCCTGAAGCCCAAAAGCAACCTGTTGCTGCCGGAACCAATCTACCCCTTCACAGTTTTGCAACGGCAGGGTCATCGCATCTCAAAGTCACCTTCGGTCTTGATGAAAATGGGAAGCAAGTTTTTTTCAAAGGTCGCAACACGTGGTTTATTTATGAACCCGCAGCAGAAATTCTACGAGACGGAGTGGCTACCAACCAATCCTTAACCGGCAAGCGCATTGTGCTGGACCCTGGTCATGGCGAAATTGATTTTGGCACGAATGATCCTGGAGCGGTAAATCAAGTTTTGCGGCGCAATGAACGGGATGAAGTGCGCAAACAAGCGAACACTATTAAACGTGTCTTAGAGGCCAAAGGGGCTAGCGTTTCCATTATTGAAAACAATACCCGGATGACCCTCACAGAAATTGGGCGGACGGGTCGAGGGGCCGACTGCTTTGTGTCGCTACACCTCAATGCGTTTAATCGGCAAGCGCAGGGGCATGAAGTTTTTTACCATAGCCAAGGCACTAGCGCTGACCAACGCTTTGCCGTCATCGTGAATAACGCGTTAGCGAATCGTCTGGATATTCCGAATCGGGGTGCGAAGCGGCTCGGGTTAGCCGTCCTCGCGGGCGTACCGTTGCCAACGCCAGCCATTTTGACCGAAGCTTTCTTTATCGATTCGGTTGCCAGCGCTGCAATATTAGACCGTTGGAATACTCTGGCAGCCGATGCGATCGCAGAGGGGATCACGCAATTTTTGCTCCAGTAACGCTGGTAAATCTGTTAGGAAGCTGTTTTCTGCTTGGACGGTTGACCTTTGAGTAGTTCAGAGTGCTGGTGATGAGTTTTCTGCATACACTGTTAGCCATTTTGGCAGCCTTGCTTTGGGGCTTTACGTTTGTTGCCATCAAAGTGGGACTGGGGGAATTTCCACCCCTACTGTTTGCCGCCCTCCGATTTATGGTAGTGGCATTTCCGGCAGTGTTTTTTGTGCCGCGGGCCGGTATCGCTTGGCGCTGGATTGTGACGGTGGGGCTGGCAATGGGGGTCTTTCAGTTTGGGCTACTTTATATCGGCATGGTTAACGGGATGCCCGCCAGTCTCTCATCTCTGGTAGTGCAGTCCCAGGCTTTATTTACACTCGTATTTTCGACCTGGATCTTGCACGATGTGCCCCGTCGTCAACAGTGGATTGGCGTCGGACTCGCCTTAGCCGGAATGACCGCGATAGCGATGGGACGCAGCGGCCAAACCTCTCTAACTGGCTTACTGTTTGTCGTCGGCTCAGCCGCGTCTTGGGCAGTAGGCAATATCTGCATCAAGTTGGCTCAAGTCAGTAATGGCTTTCGGCTGTTAGTGTGGATGGCTCTAGTTCCCCCACTGCCACTATTGGGATTATCAGCTCAGTTTGAGTCGGGTCAGTGGGCGGCTCTGCGATCGCTCACTTTTTTGGGCGTCGGCACAATTTTGTATACCGGCTTGATTTCATCGCTATTGTGTTTTGGCTTTTGGGCTTATCTGGTGCAACATTATTCGCCGAATCGCGTGGCTCCGTTCTCGCTATTGGTACCCATTTTTGGCATGGCGTTTTCGGTCTCGCTGCTGGGCGATAGTTTGAGCCCAGGGGAAATTGCTGGCTCCCTCCTCGTCTTCTTAGGACTTTGCTGCACCCTCATGACACCAACCCGTATCTCTGAGGTGACAAAACCAACCTCCGAGTAACCTGCCAGAGCCACCAACACTTTTCGTCGAGGCAACGGCAATCAGTCTTCATCTTCTCAGCTATTGAGCCTAGCTTAGTCGTCGTCGCCCGGCACCCGAGGTCGTTCAACTTCTCGGGTGCCGGCAATTTTGGGGCGATCGCCCGTAGCGGGCGCGTTTCCTTGGGTCGTGTCGTTAGCAGTTGCCGGTGATGCTCCAGTGGTCCCAGTGTTATCCGAAGCCCCAGTCGGATTCGAAACTGTTGTTGCTGGGGCGATCGCCTCGCGTCGTTCATACCAAGTCACGTTACCTTCAGGATCAATTCTGACCACCAAGGCCGAGATCTGCTCTGCGCCAACGGTTACGCCGCCGACCACCTCACACTCAAACTGCTCTCCGGGCTGGTTCAGGCGATACAAGGCACCGCAGTCCACTGTGGCCCGCTTCGTAAACGCTTGGGCAAAATCCTGCTGCAGAGTGTCTTCCACCTTCGCCATATTCAAAATCACCGCTGAACTGGGAACATCCCACGCAATACCGCCTTGGGCATCCTGTTGCACCACATTGATGGTGAACTCACCCTCGGGTCGCAGATAGCCCACACAGCGAAAATACGCTCCCGATTGCTTATACACATCGGGCGGACAGCGGACTTCTGCCAACGACAGCCGCCGACTCTGGCTTTCAATTTCGGCCTCAATTTCCTGTTCCACAGCGGTTGTATCGAGCCGATTAAAACAACCTGTTAGGGTTAGCAGGCCCCCTACCAGCAGGGTTCCGCGAAAAATTGATCGCATCTGTCTCTGTCGCTGAATGACTGATTTCCTTTAACTATACGCAGTCTTTCTAGGAAACAAGTAAAGACTGCCTTAAAGAGAGTTCGTTGGCGGGGGCTTTGGTGGGTGGAGTCGGGAGTCAGGGAGTGGGAGAGCCGGGGAGTGGATGGGTGAATGGGTGGCGAAGTACTCTCATACCCTGCTACCCTCCGACTCTCCTCCTGTGCCCTGTTCACTCTTCCCTGTTCCCTACTCCCTATCCCCTATTCCCTAACGAAAAACCCCAAAG
>CAZLYS010000071.1:0-10419 GCA_964563415.1 uncultured Halomicronema sp. | reverse complement strand
CAGGATGAATAGCACCAGTGACTTTTGCTACACCCATTTCATTCAATGACTCTACTTCATATTCAATAGAGCCACTTTCATGTTCAAAAGAACCACTAGCTTCTGGAATGCTAGACATATCGTTTTATATGGATGCCTTTCTCAGAGCATCATAGCTCACTTAACCTTGTGGACATGTCTACAAGGTTAAGTGAGCTCATGCAAAAGGTTACAGGTAAAACGCTCAAGATAATTGTAGATTATGACCGCCTGCTGCCGCAATTTCTAGGGCACGGCGGGCTTGAGCTTGGCCTTTGACGTCTCGCAGATCGAGTTGATTAGCGTGAGCATTGGCTAGTTCCGCTTGGCCGTCTAGCTGATAGGGTAAATGTTGATCGGGATGGTTTAAAAAGTCGGCGATTTCGTTCAACTGTTTGAAGCCATAGACTTCGAGTCCGGGCACCACCGCAGCTTCTCGGGCATTGTCGGCGGGCACTACCACCCCTTTGATGCCCAGAGATTTGGCGGCGGCAGCGATCGCCAGCACCCCAGCCACTGGCCTTAAGGTGCCATCAAGTGATAACTCACCTAAAAAGAGCAACTCATTGAGCAAGTCTGGCTTTACCTGCTCGGTGGCGGCGAGTACCCCAACGCTGATGGGCAAGTCGAAACTGGGGCCTTCTTTACGCAGATCTGCCGGAGTCAGGTTGATCACAATCTTCCGCATGGGAAATGGGAAGCCTGAATTTTTGAGAGCAGCGCGGCAGCGCTCGCGAGATTCTTGTACAGCGGTATCCGGTAACCCCACCACGACCATTGTGGGCAACCCGCCCGAAAGGTCTACCTCGACGCCAACTTTGATGGCATCAATGCCGACGATCGCGGCGCTCCAAATTCTCGATAGCATGACACCCTCAACGTAGCGATAGTGGGTTTAGAGTGCCCGGATGGCTGATGACAGTTCTGGTCAATCATCTTCAAAATGTTGCTTTCGTGGCATTTTGAAGACCTGGAATTCTGACAATCTACCTTGGGGGACAGATGTCAAAGATTGAGGGAGACGACGACGCAAGGCGCAAGCAAAAAACTGGCAAAGCTTAATTGGCGCAGATTGCTACCTACCGAAAATATGTCAATGGAACTGGGGTGCTAGGATTCGAACCTAGGAATGGCGGGACCAAAACCCGCTGCCTTACCGCTTGGCGACACCCCATTGCACAGGCTTAAATAATTTAGCAGTTTTTAACCCGTCTATGTCAAGCAATTTTGAAGCATCCGGTCAAACTTTTGCAAAACTCCTGGTACTGAATGCCAATTGCTTACTTGAGCGCTGAGTCCTGCATCTGAGGGGAAGCTTGTGGCAGTATCGTCATCGCAGTCACGAGTGTTTGAATGTGGTCAGCTAATAATTCAGGCTGTTCTAACATTGCCATGTGTCCACAGTCAGGCAAGATCTGAACATTGCCCTCAAAACTCTCAAACAGAGGATGAAAGCTGGCCAAATGCTTGACATACTTGACTTCCATAACGGTGTCTTCAGCACCAGCTAAAAAGTACGTTGGCTGCTGAAGATGGGCAACCACCTGTGGTAACTGATGGACTTCTGACTCGGTGGTGGACTCTAGCAAGACTCCTTTAGCCGCCTCTGAATGAGCTGCAAGTAAATCACTGACTCGCTGTTTACCCCAAGCGATCGCGAGGGGTTCGTACACCATCATGCGCGTAAAGGCCCAGTTAATGAATGGCAGGTGCGATAACCAGGACGGTCGCCAGCGAACTATTTGCTTGCCTGCTTGTCGGAAACGGGCAAACTCATCGGGCAAATAAACCCCACCGCCAGCATTGACACAAATGACTCCTTGCACTTTCTGCGGGAACAACTTGGCGGCCCACAAGGCAATGCTGCCGCCTAAAGAGTGTCCAACTAACCATACTGGGGTGGTCAAGTCTAAAGTTGTGAGCAATTCACCCAAGTCTGCTGCATAGGCTTCTAAGCTGTAAGGATGAGAAGCTGCTGCAGTTGCAGAGGTAGATTTTGATGTCCGATGCGATCGCGACTCTAAAGCCTGGTTGGATTGGCCAAACCCTCTCAAGTCGTAACTCAAACATTGGAAGTCTGTAGCCAGGCGCTCAATTACTGGTTGCCAATAGCCTTGACTCAAGAGCCATCCGTGGACAAAAACCAGTGTTGCTGATGTCGTTTTTGTCTTAGGCGTCAGGCGATAAGCGTGAGGAACATCGAAGACATTCAAGTAAGCCATACCCCCATCATATCCTGAAGGGGAAGGCGAGCCGTGGATCGTCGCTCACCGCTGACGGTTAATTGGTACCACTCAGAAGTCGATACCGAACTCCCTCGGCAATCTTATGTCCCAGATATTCAGGAATTAAACTCTCATTGGGACCCAGCAAGTAAAGAATTAACCGCGTGCGGCCGCGCCAAACTAGCAAATTCGCGTTGACGACCAAGAGATCTTCTTGCCAAATGGCGTACATCACTTTGTAAAACAAGCCAGGCTGGTTGTCAGCCTCGATCAGTAAGGCTGGTAAGTGAAACACCGGATCGACATAAAACTCGGTTTCAACTTGTGCGAGTCCCTCATCTAGGTTGAACTCGACCGTCAACATTTCTTCGACTTCAAAGTGCCCTGCCAAGGCCTCTCGAATCGCCCGACAAACGTTATCTGCGGTCTTGGTGGGTAACGCTTTGCCACCCCGCGAGACAACTAGCTTGATAAAGACCAGCATGGGTGGATAGATCTGCCCATACAAGCTCAGGTTGTGAATCGTGAGACCATAAGCAGCCAGCACGCCAAAAATATCGCTCAGTAAGAAAGACTGATTACGATATGCGAAATGCAGCGCACTGCGATGGCCTTCTGGCTTTAGCTCAATGACGGCCTTGCGGGTTTTGTAGAGTTGATAGGCGAGGCGCAGGTTCTGCAGCTGAATCTCACTGCTGACAAACTGTTCATAGAACTGCGGAAAAGCACGATTAAATCGCTTGAGCAACTCTACAGTAGACGGTTTTAAACCAGCAGCCATAACCAGGGAATACTCAATGACCTTGGGGTGAGTCAAAATTGCGAGACAACACCGACAGCTAAATTACTTACAGATGTGCCAATATCTTATCCCTGCTTCTGGCATTCAGACTGCAGTATCCATTCTGACTGTATCCAACATTCCCTCTAGATAGAGTGAATTAGTCAAGGAGTATGCTGTAACTTTGTTTTTTCGTGACCAACAGAAGACAAGGTTAAGCAGATATATTAGTCTAGTAGACTGTCACTGTTTCTCATTTATTTATTATCCAAACCTGTATGGGTTTCTGGAAAAGCTTATTTACCGGTGCTGAAACCGATGCGCCCCCTCGGAGCAAGGATTTATCAGCGAAAACTCTGACCGAGGTCTCTACTCAAGATCGCGGCGCTCAAATCGTCTTTAGCACTGAACGCGACATTGACCTCTACGAGTTAGAGGAACTCTGTGACGCGGTGGGGTGGGCTCGGCGACCCATTCGCAAAGTACGTAAGGCGATCGAGCATAGCTTTTTAGTGGTCACCATGTGGGAACAACAAGCGGGTCGGCGGCGACTAATTGGGTTTTCCCGGGCCACGTCTGATCATGCTTTTAACGCCACGATTTGGGATGTCGTCGTGCATCCTGATTATCAGGGAAAGGGTTTAGGCAAAACCTTGATGAAGCAATTAATCAAAAAACTGCGCAGCGAAGATATCAGCAATGTAACGCTGTTTGCGGATCCTCACGTGGTGGACTTCTATCGAAATCTTGGCTTCATGCCCGATCCTGAAGGCATTAAGGGAATGTTTTGGTATCCCGACTAAGTGAGTTGTTTGATAACGAATCTTCCGCACAAGCTCAGGGGTTCTCTAGACGGAGACGCGTGGCGTCGACTGAGCCAATCGTCAGGCTGATGACTGTGCTCAATGCTGGACACTAGGAGGAGTTGAGTGTGGCGGAAGGATGGCTGTGGTTACCAGAACTTAATCCTCTTTAGTCAAAGCCGCCAGAGAATAAAAAGACCCCTCTTTTCCGTCCATTCTCATATTTTGGTTCAGTGGAACAATTTGGTTCCGTGGAACAATTCAGCTTGGCTACGAATGGTCTTTTCAGGTTTTCTGCAGCGAGAGTAACAGAAGAGGGTCAAGATGGGGTTGAGATTTGTGCCAGGGTTGCTACAAACAAATCGAGCGCCTGTGAATTCGCTGGTATGACGAAGCAGGCAACTGGTTTAACCCCTCGGAACAAGCTATACAGGCCCAGCAGCAGGCCGACATTGCTCAACCGCAAACTATTTGAGAACAACAGCGAACCGATATTGCTCAATAGCAGACTGTTCGAGGACAACAGCGAGCCGATAACGCTGAGGCAGAACTGGCCCGATTGAGAAACTTACTGAAAGCACAAGGGATTGGACCCGATGAGTTGTAAGTCTGTCTGGACCCATTACGAGCTGAGCAATTGATGAGCGATGCAAGAACAATGTTGTGTTCTGCATTGGCTGGTCCTGCCTCAGAAAGTTAGAGC
The DNA here is from genome assembly GCA_964563415.1 of uncultured Halomicronema sp. Classification (GTDB taxonomy): domain Bacteria; phylum Cyanobacteriota; class Cyanobacteriia; order Phormidesmidales; family Phormidesmidaceae; genus Halomicronema. The sequence continues at coordinate 5,889 of CAZLYS010000071.1, read as the reverse complement.
CAACTGACTACTGGAGTAATTCTGAATTGCGATGGGTGAGAGCCCAGTCTCCGTTGGGTTGTCGCTGCCAGACATTCATAAACCGGAGATTCCCGGCATAGGACTGGCCAAATACCTCGCCTGCCATAGGGCTTGAACCGTACGTAATTACAGTGTCGCCATAATCACGTACTGATAAATCGAGCGGACCCCGCTCGATGACGGTAATGCCATCTGTGATCAGGAGATCGATATAGGCTTCTTTGCTAAGGTTTTGACCGCTGCCGTGCTGATACACAAAGTCGTCAGCAATGAGCTGTGTGAGCCGAACCTGTAGTTCCGACTTTGCCTCAAATTGAACCGCGTTCAGCCAGGCTTCCTCAATCGATGTGAATGTCTCTAGCGTGCTTGCTTCGGTCGGAGGTGCCGACTGATGTACCTCGGCTGTCTGTGCTTGCACAGGCAGCGAAGGCTGACCCACCCACGCCAGGAAGGAGATCGCCAAAACATTCAGCTTCATCTGTCTAATCATCGGGTTTTTGTCACTCGGTTGAAAATTTTGAATATGCGACTACGAGAATTGAGCTGGTGCTCATTTTGTTTTTGTCGACTCCGACAAGAATAACATTTTTGTCGGAGTTGTCTAGAATAAAAAGTAAGAATTCCAATGCTAACGATTTGCGACTATGGCCCGACCGCGTTCCTTCGATACAGATGCCGTTATTGGGCAGCTCTGTGACTACTTCTGGGAGCATGGTTACGGTGCGACATCGCTGGATGAACTGGCCAAGCAGTTGGGAGTGAAGCGGGGCAGTTTGTACAACGCTTTTGGCTCCAAAGAGGTCTTGTTCAACGCGGCATTCGAGCGTTATGAAAAGAAGCTCTACGCAGCGTTTGATACTCCGCATCAAGGATTCGCCGCGATCGCCCACTATTTCCGCAACATTGTCGAAGCTGCCACCACCCAAGGGGTGGGACGGGGATGTTTTTTCGTTAATCTCCTAATGTCTGAGGAAATTCCAACAGTTGAGCTGCAGCAGGCAGTTGCGCGCGACAAGGCGCTTCTTCGGCAGTTTCTGGATAATCACTTGACCCAAGCACTTACAGATGGTGATCTCCAAACAACGGTATCGGTTCAAGTTGGGACAGATATTTTGTTTGCGGCTGCTATTGGGATCTTTGCCTTAGCCCGCACCAGAGCTACGCCTGGAGTTATTCGAGAATTTGTCAACAATACCTTTCGTGGATTGTTCAACGACAGAGTACTCAATCAATTCGCCGTCTCGACAACATAGTGCTTGCATAAGGTCGTGCTTCCTAAGGCATTTACAGGTTGCTCAGAATGCAAATGTGCTGTTAGCGGCATTCTTGTAGGTGTTTTAGCGCTACACTTTCTGCTGCTTCCAGAATCAGGTGCGATCGCACCTGATTCTGCCCTCATGAGCATTTTGCAATAGCTGGGAGATCTGGATATCGTTTCACTTAAATCTCTATTTTCAGAGCCAGAGTGAGGTTATTTCGGTGCTGGTGTGGTCGCCGCCGTTGCCCGCGCCCTATCCAGCGCAAGTCATGAGAATCCTGACTCAGTGCTTGAGCTTGTGGCAGAGCAGCGTTATTCGTGAGAAGCACTAAAATAGGACTCAGTAATTTCGTCATGTGTGCCTAGTCCAGTGCTTAATCTGGCAAAGCTGTTTCCGTTTCAACTTGATTCCTTCCAAAAAGATGCCATTCAGGCGCTGGACGAGAATAAATCAGTCGTGGTGTGTGCGCCTACGGGCTCTGGCAAAACACTGATTGGAGAATATGCGATTTATCGGGCGCTGGATCGCGGCAAGCGAGTGTTTTACACGACTCCCCTAAAGGCCCTGTCAAACCAGAAGTTGCGAGACTTTCGAGAGCAATTTGGCTTCGATAACGTGGGCTTACTGACCGGAGATATCGCTATCAATCGCGATGCGGCCGTCGTGGTGATGACCACAGAAGTGTTCCGCAACATGTTGTATGGCACCCGGATTGGGGAGGTCGGGACTTCCTTAGTGGATGTTGAAGCGGTGGTGCTGGACGAGTGTCACTACATGAACGATCGCCAGCGCGGTACCGTTTGGGAAGAGTCGATCATCTACTGTCCCCCTGAGTTACAAATTGTGGCGCTGTCAGCCACGGTCGAAAATGGCGGTCAACTCACCGATTGGCTGAGTCAAGTGCATGGCCCGACAGAGCTCATCTACTCTGACTTTCGTCCGGTGCCGCTGCACTTTTATTACTGCCATAGCAAAGGGGTATTTCCGCTGCTAAATGAGCAGCGTACGCGCATCAACCCACGGTTGAAACAGCGTCGCAAGCAAAGCCCCTCTCGTAAAGGGAAAAAAGATGCGTTGGCGATTCCTTATGTGGTGGGGCAATTGCATCAGCGTCAGATGCTGCCGGCTATCTATTTTATTTTTAGTCGTCGGGGGTGCGATCGCGCCGTTACGGCCATGGGCAACGTTTCCTTGGTGAATGAAGCTGAAGCCGCCCAACTCAAACTAAAAATTGACGAGTTTCTGGGGTGGAATCCTGATGCGGGTCGGGCTGGCCAAGTGGAACCCCTGTATCGCGGAATCGCGGCACACCATGCGGGGATCTTACCTGCCTGGAAAGGACTGGTCGAAGAACTCTTTCAGGAGGGGTTGATTAAGGTGGTCTTTGCCACCGAAACCCTAGCCGCTGGAATCAATATGCCAGCTCGCACCACGGTGATTTCCAGTTTGTCAAAACGTACCGATAGTGGTCATCGGTTGTTGATGGCGTCAGAATTTTTGCAAATGTCAGGCCGGGCTGGACGCCGGGGCATGGATGAGTTGGGCCATGTGGTCACGGTCGAAACGCCCTTTGAGGGCGCTAAGGAGGCCGCCTATTTAGCCACCGTCGGTCCGGATCCGCTGGTGAGTCAGTTCACCCCCAGCTACGGGATGGTGCTTAACCTATTACAGCGCCATACGTTAGAAGAGGCCCGTACTTTGGTCGAGCGGAGTTTTGGGCAATATCTCGCCACCGTGCAACTCGCTCCCCAGCAGCAGGCGATCGTCGATATCAAAGACGAGATTGCACACGTCCGTGCTCAGGTCGAAGCCTTTGACGAGGAGGTGTTTGCCGATTTTGAAAAGTTGCGCGAGCGTCTGCGGGAAGAAAAACGCCTGTTGAAAACGTTGCAACAACAAGCAGCGGAAGTGCTCAAAGGTGACATGGGGCCAGCCCTGGCCTTTGCGATCGCGGGCACGACCCTCTCGCTCAAAGGGAAGCATGTGCCGGTGGCCACCCCTTTGCCTGCTGTCCTCGTCAATAAAGTCCCTGGCTCTGGCCAGTTTCCCTATCTCATTTGCCTAACCCGAGATAATCAGTGGTACGTGGTGACCACAAGCGATGTGGTGGGCCTGCATGCGGAGTATACGCGATTAGCTTCCGTCGATGATCTCGAATCGCCCGCTGGGTTACCCCACAAACCGGGTGCCCATTACCCAGGGGATGCCCACACCGCTGCGATTGCTTGCCAAGTCCCGCAACCCCCACCCCTGGAAGAGATTGCCCCAGAGGTGAAGGAACAGTTGGCGCGCACCCACGAAGTCGAAGAGCGTATGGCCAACCATCCGGCCCGTGACTATGGCAATCCTAAAAAACTGCTGAAGCAATATCGCCGCATTCAACGATTGGAAGAGGAATTGCGTGAGCGCGAACAAGCTTTGGCACGTTTGAGCGATCGCTACTGGCAAGAATTTGTCAGCATCATGGCCGTCTTGGAGGCGTTTGACTGCTTAGAGGCCGGACAGCCCACGTCATTAGGCGAAACAGCAGCGGCGATTCGCGGTGATAACGAAATCTGGCTAGGCCTGGCGCTGGCTTCGGGAAATTTTGACCATCTCACCCCCGCTCAATTGGCCTCCGCCTGTGCCGCTTTGGTAACAGAGAGTGCTCGTCCGGATACCTGGGTGGACTACGATCACTCTGCTCCAGTAGATGAAGCCTTAAGTGCTCTCCGGCAGTTTCGCCGGGAGCTGTTCCAGCAACAGCGGCGACATCAGATCATGTTCCCGATTTGGCTGGAATATGATCTGATTGGCTTGGTAGAACGCTGGGTAGAATTTGGCGAAACTGCCGCTATGGCCACTCCCGATGGTTTTGGAACCAACCGCTCTAAGCGCGGCGATCGCAGCGACTGGGTCGAACTCTGCGACAACACAAGTCTGGACGAAGGCGACATAGTGCGAGTATTGCGTCGCACGCTGGACTTTCTCTCACAAATTCCTCATGTGCCTCACATCTCGGATGCCTTGCGTACCAACGCTCGGCAAGCCTGCGACTGGATAAATCGTTTCCCCGTCAATGAGAACCAACCATAAATTGGCCCAACAAGGCACTGCAGCAATAGGCACGCTAACGTTTGCTGCTGTCAACCATGATCCTTAATTATGCTGGAAATTTCAGATTCCTCATGTGCGATCGCATGCAACAAGATATAGCGGCATGCAGTCGAGTCAAGCACACACTGTTCCCTACTCCCTATTCCCTGTTCCCTTCAAGCAAACGAACTGTACTTGACCAAACTGCACAGGGCTATAGTTGCCCCACCCACGCAATCACCCTAGAGGGCGATTTTCGAAACGACCAAACTGAGCATAGTGATCAAAGGCGCTGGTAAAAGTCCCATCATTGATTGCTGCTGCTACATCCGGGTTCGCCGCGAGATACCCTCCCAGGTCAAGTTGGGTGGCAGGTTGGCGGTTTTCGAGTTGGCCAAACGAGACAAAATGATGCAGGCCATCGATAAAGCCACCGGCCTGAACTGTCGCTGCCACGTCGGGATTCATCCGTAAATAAAATGCTTCGTTATATAAGGGGCTGAGGCCGGGGGGCGTGGTCACGGGCAGATGGCCTTCCTCTTGCACGCCAAAGTGAATATAGTGCTCAAACGCACTTTGCAAGCTGCCATTATCCACTGCGGCTGCAACATCGGGGTTGCGAGTCAAGTAGTCTGTCTGACTGAATAACGCACTCGGATCGCGATTTTCTTCATGGCCGATCGCCAAAAAATGTTCCAGACCACTCCGGATCATGCCTGTCGCTTTGGCTTGAGCCACATCGACATGGTTTGCGAGATAAAAAGTTTCCGAATACAGCAAACTGGGGTCGCGTCCTTCACTCAGACCCTGCTGGACGAAGTGCGCATACCCCGACTGAAAATTGCCTAAGGCGACAGCTGCTGCGACATCTGGATTGTTGTGTAAGTAATACCCCTCATCAAAGATTTTGGCGAGCGGCAGATTATCAATCGTATCCGTCGGCATGAGGGCTGATGTTTCAACTTGATACCGCAAGGTCTGCTCATAGTTGAAAAATCCTATAAAGGAGCGAGGCTGGTCAAGTACCGTCTCATCCGGAGGCGGTGTCGTTGGCTCGGTGGGTAAACTGTTTTGCTGAAAGCCGAAGTCCAGCCCAGCAACGATTTCGCCAGCGGAGAGAGCAATCCTATGAAAATCGCTGCTCACTCCCTGCACTTTGACATCGTCAATGAACCAACCTTCTTGATTGTTGAGCACCGCATCAACGGTGTTGAAGTCAAACTGAATTTGAGCGGTGCTGCCCACAAAGTCGTTTAGGGAGAGACTCGCAGTTAGCCAACGGTCTGTTTGACTAGAGACATTTTGTAGAGTCTCGCCTTTAGAGGCCAGGGTTTGGAAGGTGTTGCCATCCGTTGTGACTCGCACCTGGGGAAGGTCAGTGGTGGTGTTGGGTTCTACATTCAAAAAATAGTTGAAGGTAAGTTCGGCACTGACGAGGCCCACCAAATCGATTTCTGGTGATGTCACCCGTCCTGCCGTGTGACCAACGTTATAGTCGCCACCGCCAGCGGCTTCTTCGTTCTGACCAAAATAG
>CAZLYS010000070.1:9389-10694 GCA_964563415.1 uncultured Halomicronema sp. | reverse complement strand
TCCCTATTCCCTGTTCCCCTCAAGCAAACGGGATGTACTTGACCAAAATGCACAGAACTATAAGATCGCGGGCAAGCAGCCCGCTCTCCGTTATCGTTGGTGCAACCGTTTCTTGGGTAGCGACTCAATTCATCCCAAACATCAGCAACGCCGATTCTGGTTTTCGATGAATCTTGTGATTGTTTAAATCTTAGATGGCTAACTACCGAAATTTTCGAGTAGGCGCTGCACAATTTGCATGCCTGTGAGCGCTTGCCAGCCAAACAGACCGACCAAAGCTACATTCAAGGCAACGTGAACTGACCGAGCTGTGTCATTGCCTTTTTGCATAAAAGGTACAAGAGAAGCAGACGTTGCAATCATGCCAGTCATGCCTAGGCCGACTAACAGATGTGGACCCACAAATAACTTGCCGTTGCTGACGTAAGTGACCCCCATGCCACCAATGCAGCCCAAAACCATCAGTGCCAGCAATGCTGAGCCCCACTGATGGTGACGAACGTTAAACTTTCCTTTAATCAGTTCTTTTTTGGCATCACCCTCAGCCGATCGCGTTTTGCGAATTTTGAAGCCTAAGTACATCGCATAGACGCTCAGGGCAAACAAAACCCACATAAAAATGGGGTGAAAAAAGTCTAAATAGGGCTTAAACGGTTCCAATGCGCCGATATCCATATACCTTCCTAACTGCTCACTCTCGTACATAAAAATTATAGATTGCTCGTTTACTGAGGGCTAGCTTAGACGGCCAGAGAACGGTAAGAGGGAAGATTGGATTTGGTAAATCAGGGGTGAGGGAGGATGGTTGAGAATTAAGGGTTCTCAGCGAGCGCGTATTCAACAGCGGCGGCGGCATGTAGGGCAGTGGTATCAAAGAGGGGAATCGTCAGATCAGTTTGGTTAATCAGTAGGGTGATTTCGGTGCACCCAGCAATGATGCCTTGGGCTCCCTGCTGCTGTAGTTTTTGAATGATGGCCAGGTAGGCCTCGCGAGATGCCGGTTCAATTTTGCCGAGGCAAAGTTCGTCATAAATAATGCGGTGAATAGTGGCGCGATCGCCCGCCTCTGGCACCAACACCCTTAAGCCATGCTGCTCAATCAACCGATGTTTGTAAAAGGCCTGCTCCATAGTGAACTGGGTGCCGAGCAAGCCAATCGTTTGAATGCCCTGACCGGTGATGGCGTTGGCGGTGGCATCGGCAATGTGCAAGATGGGGAGGTCAATGGCGGCAGCGATCGCGGGCAAGACTTTGTGCATGGTATTTGTGCAAATGATCAGACAGTCAGCTCCGGCAGCTTGGAGC
>CAZLYS010000070.1:0-9379 GCA_964563415.1 uncultured Halomicronema sp. | reverse complement strand
ATCGCCCCGCCTCGGCCAATGCATTTCCTGCTGCTGCCCAGTCGCCTTGCCGTTGCAGCACTTCAATTTCGTGAAAGTCGACGCTGTGCAGCACAATTTTGGCTGAATGTAGCCCACCCAGTCGCGCCTTCACGGCCTCGTTGATTTGCTGGTAGTACGTCACCGTACTTTCCCAGCTCATGCCACCCAGTAAGCCGATCGTCTTCATCTGTAATGATCTCCCAGCAATTCGAGTGCGACTCCAGCTCAAACGGTCAGACACAAAAAACTCCGCTATCCAACCATAGCGGAGTCGCTTGAACCTTATTGAGTCGTGTCAGCCGATGATGCAGGACTGAGGTGACTCGAACAATCATTTGAAGGATGTTCACTGGTGATCGCGTCGCCGCTTAAGACGATAGCCAGCACCAAGAGCTACTACCGTGCCTAGCATGGTCATCGGTTCTGGAACACTTTCAGGATCGGAAAAGTTGCCGACCTTGATTTGAGCGGCCAATCGGGACTCACGGGGATAATCTCCGGTGAATTGAATAGTTTGCTTACCCGTTAGGGTAAAAGAGCCCTCTACATCTGAGATTTTTAGGTAATCAACATCACGCTCTCCAGATGTAGACTCTGAGCCCAATGCAAGTAGGTTACCGGACATATTTTCATCCTGTAAGAGGAGATTGGAAAGGGTAAAGCTAGCACTGCCGCCATTTCGCCCTTGAGCACGAGTTCTGAGAAAAATACCATTGGCACCGCCACTACCAGCGTTTGCTGAAACTGATGTTCCACCGACGGTGTACGTGACTTCTCCGCTGAGCGCATCGTAAGTCAGCTCAAAGTCAAACATGTCATTGGTATTGTTATTAATAATGTTGAGTTGGCCTTGGGCACCAGGAAAAGGGAATACAGGGTCAAAGCCGCCATTCCCATCAGGGAGTAAGGTTGGTTGATCCCAACTTCACGAGAACCATTCGTTTGACCATTGCCACCTCTCGTTTCTGCCACAAACAGCTCTGAAAAATCGCCATCAAGAATAAGCTGATTGAATTGCTGATCGTTGATGCTGGTTTGGTTAACGGTAAAAGCTTGTGCGGGTGAGATGATCGCAAGTGCTCCTAAGGTTGATAGGGCCATCATTGCTGCATTCATGGATTTTGCAATCATGATTAGTTTCGCTCTTCTAAGTATTTTTTCAGTCAGATAAGGTAACACCTGACACTATTTTGGAAAGTGGCTGGGTGTTTCTAACTGGATTAACCCGCGATTTCACTGAATCATGATCATCTGTTGGAGTCCTTAAAGCATCCATAAAGTCCCAGAGGGATTTACCTAAAGCTGCCTCAATAAAAAGCGCCAAAAGTAACGCAGCACGGCAGGATAAAAGAACCGTAACGATTAGGTGAGGTATGGATGCGACTGAAAATAGCCCCAGAGGCGGCTGGGTATTGCCGATCGCCACGCTTCTCTCAATCATTGGCACCCTAGCGATTAATACCCTGTCGAATTTTTATCCTCCTGGGGGCAAAAACGTTGGTGAAATTGCTAACACGACTCTGGCTGGGGTGCTGATTACGCCGGCCAACTACGCCTTTGCCATTTGGGGGCTGATTTATTTGGGACTCATCGCCTACGGCGTTTATCAACTTGGGGCTAACCAGCGGCGCGATCCGGTTATTCGTCCGGTGGATTGGCTGTTGATAGTGGCCTGCATTTCCCAAATCGTGTGGATTTTTCTATTTACGCTGCAGTTTTTTTTCTTGTCGATTTTGGCAATGTTGGGGATCTTGTTGCCGCTGATTGGAGCCTACATCGTCCTGCGGATAACTCGAATAGATCGGCAACGACGCTGGTTCGCGACTTATCCTTTCAGCATTTACCTGGCGTGGATCTCGGTGGCGACCATCATCAATGTGGCGTCGGCATTGTATGACGCAGGCTGGCAGGGATGGTTCAGCGGCGTCATCTGGACAGTGATTATGATTTTAGTGAGCGCAGCGATCGCGATGCTCGTGATCCTGACTCAGCAAGACATTCCCTTCACGCTGGTATATGTGTGGGCTTATGGAGCGATCGCGGTGCGGCATGCCGACCGGCCATTGATTATGGTGACGGCGATCGCCTCTTCAATTGTGCTGGCTATCGTTCTTACCTTAGTCCGTCTGCGAAAACTGCCTGCACTCAAAACAGACTAAGTTGTGCATCTGGCTGTTTTATTGAATCCCAGGGTAGGGCGGGCAAATCTGGGTAGGCAGCCTTGAGCGTGTCATAAAAATAACGGGCGATGGTGGGCGATCGCGCCTCATCTGGACAGTGGATGAACAGATATATTGTCTTGCCTTGACTTAACCATTTCACCAAGCGCGGAACCCACTGCAAAATATAAGACTCATTGAAATTGAGATCAGGATGACTGATGTAGCGCACGAGGGTAAAGTCGGTCGTGAGCAGCGGTTGCAAAGGTACCTTAGGTTTGCGCCGCTCTGAGGTGAATTGTGGGTCGGGCAGCCCATCTGCTTGTCCGTCATACATCGTGCGAGTATCGAGCAGCACGCGACCCACTCCGAGCTGCCGCAGCGTATCGTTTAACCGCTGCGCATGCACTTTCTCAAACCAGGCCAAGTGACGCACCTCCACCGAGATCGGAGCAGCGTCTCGCGGCCACTGAGTCAAAAAGTCTCGTAGGTCGGCAAAGCGGTCAGGACTGTAGCTAGGCGGCAGTTGTAAAAATATGGGGCCGAGGCGCGGCCCTAATCTTTGTAAGGTTTTGAGAAACGCGAGCGAGTCATCAAGGTGCGGCATTAGCGTGCCGCTGTGGGAGTAGATACGAGGAATTTTAGGACAGAAACGAAAGGTGTCAGGCGTCTGCGCTGCCCAGCGATCAACCGTCGCCTCGTCAGGAATTGAGTAGAACGTGGTGTTGCCCTCAACAGTGGTGAGGCGATCGCCATACAATCGCAAAAAATTTCCGGCCCGCGCCCCTTGAGGATAAAAATCACCGACCCAATCTTTGAAGGCCCAGACTGCGCAACCCAGATAAAACATGCCCTCCCCCCAGAAATACCGGCTAATGAATCTGTCCGGCGCGTGCTGCTCGGTAGATTAACGAATTATGGCAAAAGCGTCATGACTCTCCAAAATACAATGGCACCGCCCCCCAGGTTGAACCTTAGAGTCATGACGGTGCCACAGAAAGATGACAAATTTGCTGGGTTTTTAGACTGCTTGAGCCGGTTGCTGACCAACGGCTGCAGACCCAGAAGTGGTAGCTTCTGAGGCAGGCTCAACGGCGGTAAACTCAATGTGGTTAACTAGCGTGGTTACAAAAGCAAATAACAGAAACGGCAGGGACAAGACCAGCACCAGCCCAACTGAGACCAATGCGTAGAGCGGCTGACGCGCCCCCATGAGTCCCATCGCAGCGGCTAGGCTAATGAGCAAAACCACCAGCCAGGCAAGCACCTGACCATAAATGTCCCCAAACGTTAGGGTGCACTTAAAGCGATATCGTTGTAACTTGTCCATAATTTCTGCTCTAAATTTTTGGGAAGATCAATCGGCGTTATTTCTCAGGATATAAGCCTCATTTTGGAAGGCAGCATTTCTCAATATTTTTGAAGATATTGCAGCAAACAGTTACATCCATTGACGTCATTTTGTAGTGAGGACTCTGTGGCTAAACCGGTGAAGCGCGATCGCCCCCGACGCCGCCAACAACGGGCAACCGGTCACCGGGCCCAACCCCCTTATAAATACGTCGTTTTCTACAAGCCGTACGATGTCTTGAGCCAATTTACGGATAGTCAGGGCGATCGTGCGACGCTCAAAGCGTTTATCCCCGTGCGCGATGTCTATCCGGTCGGTCGGCTGGATCGCGATAGTGAAGGTCTCGTGCTCCTCACCAATCATGGGCAACTGCAGCATCGCCTCAGCAGTCCCCAATATGGTCATCCTCGCACCTACTGGGTGCAAGTTGAGCGACGACCAGAGGCGGAGGCGATCGCTCAATTATGTCAGGGCGTCATGATTCAAGGTCGTCCTACCCGCCCAGCCCAAGTGCAACGCTTAACGTCAGAACCCGTTCTGCCTCCTCGTGATCCGCCGATTCGTTATCGCAAATCAGTGCCGACCTGTTGGTTAGAAATGGTGCTTACCGAAGGGCGTAATCGCCAAGTTCGTCGCATGACGGCGGCGGTGGGTCACCCGACCTTGAGACTCGTGCGCTGGGCCATTGGCAGTCTGACCCTGGCAGGTTTAAGGCCAGGAGAATGGCGATCGCTCTCAACCGCTGAGGTCCAGCAGCTATTGAGCGAAAATGCGCTGATCTCAGGCCGCTAATGAGAAGAGTCGAAACAACAGTGACCAAGGTAGCTGAATCAACCTTCCGGAATCGCGATCGCAATAGATGAACATTTTTGAGTTAGATGCTTGTCTTTCAAGGCAGTATCCGGGCACACTATCCACCAAGCACGGCGGAATTTGTGTGAATTCCCTCACTTAGAATTCTTCGGGTAAGCTATTGTGATACGACTCTGCCAAATGCTCTGCCAGATAGCAATTTAGGTCGCTGGCCATGTTTGTCTGTCCGCACTGCCAATTTGAGAACCCCGTTCAAAATCGGTTTTGTCAGCAATGTGGCAAGGCTTTACGGGAGTTGCAGGCCGTCATTCTCCCGACTCAGGGGTGCGTGATTCCGCAGGCTGCTGCTAGCGCAACACCACAGCCACCAGTGCCAAAGGCCAACGACACAAGCGATGCAGCAGCTTTGTTAACGGCAGCTGCCTTGCTCACCCCTCGTAACCAACCCAAAGGTGAAAACCGCTACCAACTGCGGCAACCCACCGACGCTAGTAAGCCGCTGAGTTGCACCGAGACGATTCTAAGTATTCTGGATTCTGACCCAGCCGCAGACTCGCCGCTGGTGCAGTTTTTAGAAAACGCGCCCGATGATCTACAGGCTGCAGATATCGATAACATGATTCCGCCTCTGGCCTTTCCTTATTGGGAACTACAAGAGCCCCTGTATCCGGTGGTGCCAGAGCTACAAGCTGCTTGGCAGTGCGATGGTTATACCATCACCGTCATTGAAGATCGGTCCACCTGGCGCACCCTCCTCGACTTTGCCAATGACAGTCAAGTGGAACCGCTCGAACTGGTTCATTGGTTGTATGAAGTGTTGACTCTATGGGCAACCCTTGCGCCCTTTGCGGCAGAATCAAGCCTATTGCAGTCAGACAATATGCGGGTTGATGACGACCAGGTGGTGTGTTTACAGCGCTTGATTTTTAATCCCACCGATGTTCCTCCGACATTACAGACCCTTGGCCAGTTTTGGCAAAACTGGATGGAGCAGTTGTCACTGCCTCAAATTGTGGCGCTAGATGACCTCGTTACCGATATGGCCGCCGGTTTGCTGACTGATCTGGCGGTGGTCAAAGCCCGTCTCATTGAGATTGCTGATCAACTCCCTGAGACTGCTGCCGTTGAGCCAACACCACTGTCGCCTATGGAGTCATCGGTGAAATCGGTGGATTTGCCTGAGCCCCCGTTATCGATCGAGACTGAAGCGATCGGTGACTTGGATGAGAAGGTCGCTGATTGCGATGCGGGTGATGATGACCTACAGGAGACTGCTGGGGTTGATTTGCCGATGCTCGCGGTTGATGACATCTTGTTGGCAGCGGAGCTAGAAGAAACTTTGGACGGTGCCAACGCAACCGAGATTAGTGGAGACGATAGTGGCCTGAACGAGTTGCCGACAATGGCCTTACCCATGAAGCTCGCTCGACTCGATCAAATCGGTCGTACCCATGTTGGTCGCCAACGGGCTCACAATGAAGATTCCTTTTTTGCCGATACTCAAATTCAGCGGGTGGATAGTCCGGCCGGTGCTTCTCTCAAAGCTCGCGGGCTGTATATATTATGTGACGGCATGGGTGGTCATTCAGGTGGTGAAGTTGCCAGCCATTTAGCCGTGACGACGCTACGGGACTATTTTGCCGAACACTGGCAAGCTGGTTTGCCTGATGATGAGGTTATCAAAGCGGGTATTCTCAAGGCCAATCAAGCCATTTTTGATAGAAATGAAGCCGAAGACCGAGCGGGGAATGCTCGCATGGGCACTACTCTGGTGATGATTTTGGTCGATAACCAAAACGTCATGGTGGCCCATGTCGGAGATAGCCGACTTTATTGCCTCGCTCGCCAAGGTTTAACTCAGGCTACGGTCGATCATGAAGTCGGACAGCGGGAAATCAAGCGAGGTGTTGAACCGGCGATCGCCTATGCTCGCCCAGATGCTTACCAATTGACGCAGGCGTTAGGGCCTCGTAGCAATGAGGAAATTGCCCCCACCATTACGCCACTCACCGTCAACCAAGATACAGTCTTTATCCTCTGTTCTGACGGCCTGAGCGACAACGACTTGCTAGAAACCCATGTCGAATCTCATCTCGAACCGCTGATGCGGACCAAAACTGACTTAGAAGCCAGCGTCGCGGATTTGATTGACTTAGCCAATGAGCACAATGGGCATGACAACATTACTGCGATTATCGTGCGGGTTAAGCTGCGTCCCGACTTGAATGTGATGTCAGAGACAGATGCTACTTGACCGTTTCTCAAGCAGTCTGTGATGGTTTAGCCTTGAGGAAGGAAGCGATCGCGGTGTACATCCAAGAACCGACGATCATCGCGATCAAAAAGATAAATGGATTACTGATACCTAATACCGTCGCGGTAATTGCTGGCCCTGGACAGTAACCGGCAATGCCCCAACCAATGCCGAACAGCCCTGCACCGACTAGTAATGAGCGGTCAATATCTTGACGTGTGGGCAGATAAAACTTTTCGCTCCAAAATGGGTGCGGCTGTCGCAACACAAATCGAAAGCTGATGAGCGTCACCAACACGGCTCCGCCCATGACAAACGCTAGTGTTGGATCCCAGTTACCGGCAATATCCAAAAAGCCGAGGACGCGATCGCGATCGATCATTTGGGAAATGCCCAGTCCTAACCCAAATAGCAATCCGGCAATGAGCGCTAATCCTTTTTCTCGCATGGTTGATTCTCCTGAAAGATGGTTATTAAGTGTCCTTTTCTGGGTTACAACCCCATCACATGACGAGTGAGGAATACCGTGATTGCCGCTGACACCATAAAGGTGATCACAGCGGCCAGCGATCGGCCAGACAATCGTCCTAAGCCACACACCCCATGACCACTCGTACAGCCGTTGCCCATGCAGGTCCCAAAGCCAACGAGCAAGCCACCCATCACCATGGCCCCAGGTGCAAATGTAGAGATTGGCGTTGGTTGAGGTGCTAACACGTATTCATAGAGTGCACCGCCTCCAAGCATGCCCCCAAGAAACCACCACCGCCACTGCTCGGCTTGAGCAAAAGTTAACGCTCCGTTGACCATGCCGCTAATGCCCGCGATGCGACCGTTAAAAGCCAACAACATAGTGGCACTGAGACCAATCAGCATGCCACCGACCAAACCAGCAACCCAGCTCGCATTCATAAAATCATCCGCCTTTTTGAATACTAAAAAACTATATAGTAATAAATACTTGTCGGTTGTGAAACTCCTTGGTCGGATAACCGTCGTGGCGTGCTCAAAGTTGACTGCAAAATCGTGTCAGAACCCTTGAGATTTCTAGCTTTTTCAGGCAGCCATTAGGACAATACGGCATCATAATTGGGGCTTGCTACATCATCCTCAGGAAATTCACCATGGCCCAGTCTGCTGCTCCCCGCTCCGATCACTGGTGGGAAACGGGGGTTATTTACCAGATTTATCCCCTCACATTTGCTGATGGCAACGGTGATGGTACAGGGGATTTACGGGGCATCATTGAGCGGCTTGATTACTTGAATGATGGTGATTCAAAAAGTCTTTCATCATTGGGGATCGACGCAATTTGGCTATCTCCGATCAACAAATCCCCTATGATCGACAACGGTTACGACATTGTCGACTATCAAGACATTTGCCCCACTTTTGGTACGTTAGAAGACTTTGACGAGTTGCTGGTCAAGGCTCACAATCGCGGCATCAAGATCATTCTCGACCTAGTGGTGAACCACACCTCAAACCAGCACCCTTGGTTTTTGGAATCCTCCACCAGTCAAGATAATCCCAAGGCCGACTGGTATTTGTGGCAAACTCCATTTGAAGGGCAAGACCGGCCCAACAACTGGCAATCCTACTTTGGCGGCACTGGGTGGACCTATTGTGAAGAGCGCGGCCAGTTTTATTTCCATACCTTTAACCAAAACCAGCCTGACCTCAACTGGCAAAATCCTGAAGTTCGGGCTGCTGTTTACGATATCGTCCGCTTTTGGCTCGATCGCGGCGTCGATGGCTTTCGCCTGGATGCGTCTAGTGTGTACAGCAAGGATCCCTACTTTCGCGACAACCCGCTGAAATATGGGGCTACCGACAAGAATGATTACAACAATTATCACCACCTCTATGACAAAAACCTGCCCGAAAATCACCAGATCATCCGTGAGCTCCGCGCCATTTTAGATACCTATGACGATCGCGTCCTGATTGGTGAAACCTTTATCGATAATCGCCTCTACGATTCCGTCATTTTCCACGGCGTTAATAATGACGAACTGCACTTGCCCATCACCTTTGAATTTCCCTTTAGTCCCTGGTATCCCGGTTACCTGCAGCGAGAAATCGAGAAAAAAGAACAGGTGACACCTCCTGGTGCTTGGCCGTGCTACTTCCTCGATAACCACGACATTCCTCGTCACCTGTCACGCTGGGTCGAGTGTAGTCTGTGTGTCGATTCCAACGCGATCGCCAAGGCCGCGGCCACGCTACTGCTCACCATTCGCGGGACGCCTATGCTCTATTACGGTCAAGAGCTGGGTATGGTTGATAATATCGACATTCCTGAAGACCAACTGCAAGACCATGCGGTGGTGAAAAGCGACACGGGCGAAACGCCCCCACCTCGCGATGGTGCCCGTACCCCGATGCAATGGGATGACTCTGCCCACGCCGGTTTCAGCTTCGGCAAGCAGGCCAAACCCTGGCTCCCAGTTCATGCCAACTATCCTGACGTGAATGTACAGAGCGAACTAGCCGACCCCGACTCGATTCTGAACTTCTATCGGCAACTGCTCCAGGTGCGTAAACACAGCCCAGCGCTGCAGTCTGGTCGTTGGCGATCGCTCATTCACTATCCCCATGAGCACATGGCCTATCTGCGAGAAACCGAGACTGAAACCGTGCTCGTTGCCATCAACTTTGCCTATGAGCAGCCCTTCACGTTAGATGAGCCTATCGCGAGCGAGGCTTGGACAGTGCTGATCTCCACGGAGTATGAAACTGGCAAAGCGATCGACCTGCCCGACACCCTACAAGCCTTCG
>CAZLYS010000069.1:0-11123 GCA_964563415.1 uncultured Halomicronema sp. | reverse complement strand
AGTGATAGTGCGTCGTCCCAAAACTCAAGTCACGGCTTTCGGCCTCATTTGAACGGTCTTCAAACTGCTGCCGACTACGAGGTTGGCCACGACGAGGTTGAGCCGCTTCCGGAGTGGCTCGCTGATCCTCTTGACCAGGGATAACTTCACCCCGGAAGACCCAGACTTTGACCCCCAAGACACCATAGGTGGTCTGAGCCGTGCGGTAGGCGTAGTCGACATCTGCTCGCAACGTGTGCAACGGCACACGACCCTCACGGGTCCACTCTGTACGGGCAATCTCAGCGCCATTCAAGCGCCCACTCACCTGAATCTTGATGCCTTCTACACCCGCTCTTTGAGCACGTTGTAAGGCTTGACGTACCACCCGCCGGAAAGCTACTCGACGCTCCAACTGCTGAATAATGTATTCGGCAACCAGCGGGGCATCAGCATCGACTCGAGTCACCTCAACCACATTGATGCGAATCTGCCGACTAGAATCTTTGAGCGCCTTTTGCAGACCGACTCGCAGTGCTTCAATACCACTACCACCACGACCAACGACGACCCCAGGACGAGCAGTGCGAACTTCTAAGTCGATCTGATCGGCTTTCCGCTCAATGCGAATATCAGATATCCCCGCGTTGCTAAGGTTTTTTTCGATGTATTCGCGAATGATGTGATCTTCTTTCAACAGTTGGGGATAGCGGTTACTATCCGCAAACCAACGTGATCGATGCTCTTGCACAATCCCTAGTCGAAAACCGGTTGGATGTATTTTCTGTCCCACTCGTAATCCCTCAGTTATCTGCTCTACCGTGAACGGCCTATCGACCTGTTTGCTAAGACTCTGCTGGCGCGACCGCGATTGTAATATGACAAGTCGGCTTACGAATCTGATAAGCCCGCCCCTGTGCCCGAGGACGAAAGCGTCTCAAAGTCGGCCCAGCATCAGCAAAAGCCTCACTTATTACCAAAGAAGCTGGATCAAGGCCGCTGTTGTTTTCCGCATTAGCAACAGCTGAGCGCAATACCTTGAGGACGGGGTCACAAGCCCTATACGGCATAAACTCAAGAATAATAAGCGCCTCCCGATAGGAAAGTCCTCGAATTTGATCAAGGACCCGTCTTACCTTATGGGGGGACATACGAATATAGCGAGCAACCGCTTTAACCTGTTCAGTAGTATCAACAGCCATTGGATTCTCCGACTCTGAAAATTATCGACGCGCTTTTTTATCGCTTTTGGCATGTCCCCGAAAGGTGCGAGTCGGGGCAAATTCGCCGAGTTTATGACCCACCATTTGCTCGGTAATGTAAACCGGTACATGCTGCCGACCATTGTGTACAGCAATGGTGTGGCCAATCATTTGGGGAATGATTGTGGATGCTCGCGACCAGGTTTTGATGACCTGTTTGTCTCCCTTGCTATTGAGCACCTCGATCTTGCGCATTAAATGATCTGCTACAAATGGCCCTTTTTTTAAGGAACGCGACATAAGCCTTACAACCTCATACTTCTTCCGTCTCTGTGGATTTGATGCCTAACTAGTTATTCAGCCCTGTTAGATCCGAGGGGTTTAGGTATTCCGTCCGCCTCGGCCCCGTTTCGAAGTCCGACGGCGACGACGAACAATTAAACTACTGCTAGCCTTTTTCTTCTTGCGGGTCTTGAGGCCAAGGGCTGGCTTACCCCAAGGGGTTACCGGGCCACTACGACCAATAGGGGCACGCCCTTCACCACCACCATGGGGGTGATCAACCGGGTTCATCACACTACCGCGAACCTCAGGGCGTCTGCCCAACCACCGCTTGCGGCCCGCTTTACCTAGCGTGATGTTGCGAGCTTCGACATGGCCTACTTGACCAATCGTGGCGTAACACTCACGGCGCACCATGCGGACCTCAGTTGAAGGCAACTTAAGCGTGACATAGTTACCCTCCTTTGCTACTACCTGGGCAGAAGTACCTGCAGCTCTCACAATTTGCCCACCTTTTCCAGGCTGCAGCTCCACATTGTGAACAGATGTACCCAAAGGAATTTTATGCAGGGGCAAGGCATTCCCAATTTCAATCGGGGCATCAGGACCAGACATCACAGTCCTCCCAACGGCTAGAGAAGCGGGATGCAGGATGTAACGCTTCTCGCCATCTTCGTAGTGAAGTAAGGCGATGCGAGCGTTGCGATTGGGATCGTATTCAATCTCCGCGACCGTAGCTGGGATGCTGTGCTTGTTGCGATAAAAATCGATAATTCGATAAAGGCGCTTATGACCACCGCCACGGTGACGACAAGTAATTACACCGCGATTATTTCTGCCCTTTGCACGGTGCACTGAGACAGTCAGAGACTTCTCAGGTTCGGAACGCGTAATTTCAGAGAACTCCGAGACTGAACGCTCACGAGTACCGGGGGTTAAAGGTCGGTAAGAACGGATGCCCATTGCTCAACTCACTCAATAAACTGCATCAACTGCTAAACACGGAAGCAGGGTGCTTCTTACACATCGGGGAATAAGGTGATACTGTCACCCTCAGCCAAGGTCACGATCGCCCGCTTATAGCGAGGTCGAAACCCTTCGAAACGACCGACACGACGCTTCTTTCGAGGCAAGTTAACAGTACTGATCCCAGTCACCTTAACGTCGAACAAGGACTCAATCGCGGCTTTGATATGGGGCTTTTTCGCTTTCGGAGCGACTTCAAAAACATATTGATTGTTTTCCAGGAGCAAGGTCGCTTTCTCAGTGATTAGAGGACGGCGAATCAAATCCGCTAGCTCACCCTCGTTAAAAACTTTAGTCACTGTAAACCTCCTGGATTTTTTCCATTGCTGCAGCTGTCACAACCAAGCGGTCAGCATTGAGCAGGTCAAAAATGTTCAAATTGGTAGCAGATATCAGCTTCACGCGCTCAATGTTGCGTAGAGACAGAACAACGTTTTCTGGCTTTTCGTCAAGAATGAACAACACCTTGTCATTGCTGCCAATACCCCAGCGTGCCATTGCCGCAACCATTTCACGTGTTTTAGGTCGAGCAAGTTGTGCAGCGAAGTCTTGAACGACAACCGTGTCTGACTCCAGCCGACTTTGAAACGCAGTTCTCAGAGCGAGTCGACGCTCTTTACGATTCATCTTGACGCTAAAGTCGCGGGGCTTAGGACCAAAGATCACGCCACCTCCCTTCCATAAAGGAGAACGGCTAGAACCAGCTCGAGCCCGACCCGTGCCCTTTTGCCGCCAAGGCTTTTTGCCACCGCCTCTAACCTCAGAGCGAGTCTTACTCGACAGCGTACCCTGCCGGGCATTATGCATCTGACGAACTAAGGCTCGATGCAGAATATGAGAAGCGCTCTCGGGTTTAGCAACTTTTAGATCAACAGATGCTTTACCT
The DNA here is from genome assembly GCA_964563415.1 of uncultured Halomicronema sp. GTDB lineage: Bacteria > Cyanobacteriota > Cyanobacteriia > Phormidesmidales > Phormidesmidaceae > Halomicronema. The sequence goes on along the minus strand of CAZLYS010000069.1, from coordinate 7,748 downwards.
GCTTCTTGCCCCTGCCAATCTTGAACAACACACTCAACCATGACTACTTTCGTCTCTTAATTACGTTCCCAGACAGCGTTGCCGTTGTCGAAATTGATAGCTCAGCCCACAACATTCGTCGGCGCAATGCTCAGTAAAACTCCGGGTTTACCAGGAACTGCACCTTTAATGACCAGTAAGTTATTCTCTGCGTCAATTTTGACGACCTGAAGCTTACGAGTAGTCACTCGCTTACTGCCTAAATGGCCTGCCATTTTCTTGCCGGGATAAACCCTCCCTGGAGTTGTCCCTGGACCAATAGAACCCGGAAGTCGGTGGTTTTTGGAACCGTGAGACATCGGACCCCGGCGAAAGTTATGACGTTTTTGGTTGCCGGCAAACCCTTTACCAATGCTGGTGCCGGTGACATCTACAAGTTGGCCAGGCTCGAACCGGTCAGCAGTCAAGCTCTGACCCAGCTCAAACTCCTCAGATTGCTCCACGCGATACTCTTTTAAGTGACGTAATGGAGTCGTACCAGCTTTTGCAAGGTGGCCTAGTTCTGGCTTGGTCAGCGCTTTCTCGGCAACGTTTGCGTAACCAATCTGAACAGCAGTGTAGCCGTCAGTCTGCGCTGTCTTAACTTGAGTTACGACACAGGGGCCAGCTTGAATAACGGTAACGGGAACAGCATTCCCTGCCTCATCAAATATCTGGGTCATGCCCAACTTGGTTCCAAGAATCCCAACTGACACTTTTACCGGTCTCCGTTGCTACACGTTACTAATAGAGCCGTGATTGGTTGTGATGCCACAACTAGAAAGCAGAGCATTCACAGCATCAATCACCCTTGTGAACCGCACTTGCGGAACTTCATCACAAACGTATAAGTCGCCCATTCTTTAATGGATAGACAACTCAAGAACTACGCCTTGTGAAAGCACTTGCCAGACAAAAAGAACAGCCACCAAACACTCTGTTCAGCGACAGCGTTCGTAGACAAGAATTAAGTCGAGGCAATTGGGTAGTCGTCGCTACAGACTTAGAACAGTTAACGTCCAGTTTCCGTTTCAGCGACAGTTAACCATGATACATAAGCTAGATGGAAATGTCTAGAAAAAGTTTGTGACTTGACGGCTTGCTCTCTTATAAGTATTGCCTTTGAAGACTGCATCGCTCTTTCTGGGAGAGTCTCAGTCAATCAAGGAGCGATGTGACATGGTTGAATCATTGCCGCTCGGGCAAAGCGAGGGGATCGTCAGGCGATTAGGAAATGTTTGAAATTAAAACATTAGTCAGCTGCTGGCTTTGGACTAAGAGCGATGGATGCGGGTTCGGGGGGCTCTCCGCGTTTGCCTGATCATGGCTACATAAGCTGGAGGTTATAGATCATCTGGGCTGTAAAGAGGCAGCTGGATTTCAAATTCGGTGCCGATCGCATTGTCTGCGTGGTGTCCAAATGAGGCGGGCGATCGCACGGTAAACTTGCCGCCATGTTTGGCCGTGATGAGTCGATAGCAAGCTGCTAAATCGGTTTCTCGGGCTAATCGCTGGCGAATGGAAAACGCTTCTTGAACTTGTTGAAGAGCTGATGGTGATAATCCCGGCCCATTATCAGTGATGGTGAGAATGATCCACCGATCGCCCATGGGAGTATCAGGATTCGCATCGTGTAACCGTGTATTGATGCTGATTTGTGGGGGGCTAGGTAAGGACTGAGCTGATGAAGTGCTTGTTGTAGCGGTGAGGTCCGTCACTACTGACCGATCAGCTGCCACGCTCAGTAAATCGTCTATGCAGTGGGTCAGCACATTCATCAATACTTGACTAAGCTGCCCGGCAAAACAGGGTACCGGAGGCAGCGCACTGTACTGTCGAACGATCTGAATTTGGGTTGTGAGACGACTCTTGAGCAACAGCACAATGCTGTCAATTAGCCCATGGAGATCGGCTGGCTTAGGATAAATTTCATCAATATGGCAGAAGTTTTGGAGGCTGCCAGCCAACTGCTTCAGCCGTGCCGCGCCGCCTTTGATACTGTCCAGCGTATGAGGCAAATCCTGACGGAGATAGTCGAGTTCAATCTCTTCTTTCAACCCTTGCAGGGTAGTTGTCTCGGGTATTTCGGCCTCTACCGATTCATAGGCGTTAAGCAATTCCAGCAGTTGCTGACAATAGTGGTCGACATGACTCAGGTTGCCCCAAATAAAGCCCAGTGGGTCCATGATTTCGTGGGCAATGCCATCAACTAATCTGCCTAAAGAAGCCATTTTCTGAGATTGCAGCATAGCAGCTTGGGCTCGTTCATAGCGGACTTGGGTCTCAATGCCGCGAATTTGCCAGTGAGCTTGGTTGAGGTCATGGGCGCTGACCAGGCGATCACCATCAGCAGTCATCACTAAGATGGGTTCTCCCTGAAGCTGAGGGGGACGTCTCAGAGCATCTCGTGCAGCTACCAGAACAGGCGTTGCTGCCGAAAAAGCGAGAGGATTCAGCCGTGAGTAGCTATAGATCACCGACAACGGCTCATGCAAAAACAATTCGCAGGCTTTAGGCCGCAGTAAAAATTCTAAAAACTGTTGTCGTGAGAGTACCCCGACAACAGTTTGCTGATCAGTCAATAAGATGCCAGGCAGTTCTGGAAACTGGTTAAACTGCTCGGCTGCCACACTGCCGGGTAACTGGATGTTGAGCTGCGCGGCATGTAGCGGTAATGCTTCAAGCGTTGAGTCAACCCCCAAATGCAACGAGTGCGCAATCAGCCGATGGTCAGCAGGTGGGCGAGTTGTCGATGAAGACCAATCAAGCATAAGGGCGATCGCAGAATCAGCACAACTAACACAAATACACGCTCCAGTATGCCCGGATTCATCTTGCAGACTGCAATACCTGTGATGGGCCAGAGGCTAAGAGTCGCCATTGGCAGCCACGGGTCAAACATCCTGCTATCAAAGTGATAAGACTTTCTGTAGTCTGCGGTGAATGTAGCGTCAGATAACAGCTAAATCAGGAAAGTCTGCCTATGATGAGCACCGAACATAATCGAGGGGAACATCCCTTATGAAACCGCTGCTTCACCGTACAAAGATTGTGGCCACGATTGGCCCAGCGAGTAGCTCGCGGGAAACGATCCTCGCCATGGTTAAAGCCGGGATGAACGTGGCACGGCTGAACTTTTCTCATGGTAGTTATGAAGATCACACTCGCATGATTCAACTGTTGCGAGCGGTGTCAAAAGAATTAGATACCCCAATTACGCTGCTACAAGATTTACAGGGACCGAAAATTCGGGTCGGGCCGGTACCCAATGGCGTGATGGAATTGATCGAAGGGGAAACTGTTGTCTTAGTGCCAGTCGGCCAAGAAACTGGACAGTCCAACTGTGTGGGCATCGATTATCCCTACTTGGCAGATGATGCCGAACCAGGGATGCAGGTGTTGCTAGATGACGGCATGCTAGAGCTCAAAATTGAGCTAGTAGAGCCTGCCAAGGTCACTTGCCGCATCATCCAAGGCGGTCCCCTGAAAAGTCGCAAAGGAGTCAATCTGCCAGACCTCAGCCTACAGTTGCCTTCGATGACCGATAAGGATAAGGAAGATCTACGTTTTGGGGTGTCTCAAGGGGTTGATTGGGTTTCCCTGAGTTTTGTCCGTCGGGGGGAAGATATCCTGGCGCTGAAAACGCTGTTGAAAGAAGCAGGGGCACCGCAAACCCCCGTCATTGCCAAAATTGAAAAGCCTCAGGCGATCGCTAACCTGGACGAAATTCTCGCGGTCACTGATGGCATCATGGTGGCCCGGGGTGACTTAGGCGTTGAAATGAAAGCCGAAAAGGTACCGCTGTTGCAGAAGCGCATCATCAAAGCCTGTAACTTCCACAGCATTCCAGTGATAACGGCAACGCAAATGTTGGAAAGCATGATTGAGCATGCGCGGCCAACACGAGCCGAGGCCAGCGATGTGGCTAATGCAATCATTGACGGCACTGATGCGGTGATGCTGTCGGGAGAGTCAGCGGTCGGCAAATTTCCGGTACGAGCAGTACAAATGCTGGCCCGCATTGCGATTGATGTCGAACCAGAGGTTTCTTTTGCTAATGATCCCCCTGCCTACAACGACGTGACCCATGCCCTCAGTGAAGCTCTGAACGTGATTGACCACGTATTGGACTTGCAGTGCATTGTGGCCTACACCGAGTCGGGATATTCAGCCATGATTGCCGCTGGTGAACGGCCACGGGTACCCGTTGTGGCGTTCACCCCGGATCGCGATGTCTACCACCGCTTGAATCTTGTCTGGGGCGTGAAGCCAGTGCTGATTAGTGAGCCTGCCACCACGTTTGAAGAGATGACTAAGTTGGCGGAAACTTGTCTGATTAAGGGAAACATGGCAAGTGTAGGGGATCAGGTGTTGGTCATGGGGGGCATTCCCTCAAATCAACCCCAAGGCACCAATTTCCTCAAGATTCAAACCATTGGACAGAGCTAGCAGTCTGTGGATACTCTAGTAGATGTTACGGCTTGTAAAGGCTCTGTCCAGTTGTTCCAACCCGTCATTACCAGAGTAGGCAGAAGTTTGTATGGTTGATACCGTCCCAGTTAAGTCAGATTTGTCGGCCCCCACTACGACAGGGCACCCTCATCGTGTGGTCGTTGTCGGAGGCGGCTTTGGGGGACTGTATGCAGCTCAGTCATTAGGGCGATCACCCGTCGAGGTGACGCTCATTGATCGCCGCAACTTTCACTTATTTCAACCTTTGCTATATCAGGTCGCCACGGGTGGCTTATCCCCAGGGGATATTGCCTCTCCCCTGAGGTCGGTGCTAAATCGACAAAAAAATACCCAGGTGTTGTTGGGGGAAGTCCGAGGGATTGATCCAAATGCGCAAACGCTGACGCTTAAAGATGGCGACACTGTTTCCTATGACAGCCTGATTTTAGCCACGGGGAGTGCTCATCACTACTTTGGCAATGATCACTGGGAAGCGATCGCACCCAGTATTAAAACTATTGAGGATGCCTTAGAAGTCCGTCGGCGCATCTTCTTAGCGTTTGAAAAGGCTGAACTTGAGCCGGATCCTGAAATCCGCAAATCCCTATTGACCTTTGTGATTGTGGGCGCTGGCCCGACTGGGGTGGAGATGGCTGGGGCGATCGCGGATTTGGCTTTTCACACCTTGAAGAACGATTTCCGCAGCGTCAATACCCACGAAACCCGCATCATTTTGGTAGAGGGGATGGATCGCGTGCTGCCGCCCTTTGCCTCTTCGCTATCAGAGAGAGCGGCCAAAGATCTCAAGAAACTCGGCGTCGAGATTCGCACCAATACATTTGTGACAGCTCTAGAAGGAGAGCAAGTCACTTTCAAAACGGGCGACCAGGTCGAAACGATTCAATCTCACAATGTTCTCTGGGCGGCGGGGGTGCGGGCCTCTTCTTTAGGTAAGGTGTTGTCAGAAAAGACGGGCGCCCCCAGCGATCGCGCCGGACGCATCATGGTCGAGCCCGATTTCAGCGTGCCGAACTATCCCAACATTTTTGTCATTGGTGACTTAGCGCACTATGCCCACCAAGGAGAAAGCCCCCTACCAGGGGTGGCACCAGTCGCCATGCAGGGTGGACAGTATGTCGCGCGAGTGATTCGCGATCGCCTGAAGGAGAAAACTACCCCGTCCTTCTCCTATAAAGACAGCGGTAGTTTAGCGATTATTGGCCGCAATTCTGCTGTCGTGGATTTGAACTGGACTAAGCTCACAGGCTACCCAGCCTGGGTGGTGTGGGCGCTCGTCCACGTGATGTTCTTGATCGAGTTTGACAACAAAATGATTGTGATGACTCAGTGGATGTGGAACTTCTTTACCCGCAATCAGGGGGCACGGCTGATCACAGGACGTGACCAAATCAAGAGCAACCAAGCATTTATGAAGCAGTGATGCCCCAGCGGATATTTGTCACAGTAAAGTTCCGCAAAACACCCTGCTATCGCTAACGTGTAAGCATGAAACCACTGATTGAACTGCATCACGTTAGTAAGGTGTATGGCATGGGTAATACCGAAGTCCATGCCTTGTGGGATGTTGACCTCGTCATCAACCCAGGGGAATACTGCTCGATTATGGGGCCATCCGGTTCGGGAAAATCCACTGCGATGAACTTAATTGGCTGCCTTGATCGCCCCACCTCTGGTGAGTATTACTTGGATGGTGAGAATGTGGCGCATCTGGATGATGATGCGTTAGCTCATATTCGTAACCGCAAGATTGGCTTTGTTTTTCAACAGTTTCATTTGCTGCCCCAGTTGTCAGCGCTTGAAAATGTGATGCTACCGATGGTGTATGCCGGAGTCGCGTCAGCAGAACGCCGCGATCGCGCCGCCGATGCCCTCAAGCAGGTCAAACTTGCTGATCGTATGAATAACAAACCGACACAGTTATCGGGGGGACAACAGCAGCGGGTGGCGATCGCCCGGGCAATTGTGAATCAACCACTTTTGTTGCTGGCAGATGAGCCCACCGGCGCGCTGGATTCTCACACGACCCAAGATGTTCTCGGCATCTTTTCAGACCTGAATGCCACGGGCATCACCGTCGTAATGGTGACCCATGAACCTGATGTTGCGCGTCTCACCCGGCGCATTGTGTGGTTTCGTGATGGTGAAGTGATGGATGACAACCTGACGCCCGATGATATCGGCTCCTTAACCGCAACCGTCTAGATTTGTCTGAAATTTTTGGCCCAGCGCTTGATCTCAATTCCCGCAGATTTGCTATAACTACAGGCGAACTTTCGCATATTAACGACTGAGACACTATATCTGGTCTCTGGAGGGTTTAGTTATGGGCATTTGGCAACATCACAGGCTATATCTTGTGGGTCTTGCTGGTTTTGTAGTGGCCTGGGGAATTGCTCAACCAAATTTGCCCCCAGCCGCGATCGCCCAAACACCGCCTCAAGTCGCTCAGGCACCAAATGCGGCCCTGGCAGAAGAAGCGCTCAACCGAGGGCTGGCGCTGATTCAACAGGGGGCGATCGAGCCAGCAACTGCTGCTTTTCGCGAAGCGATTGCACTCGACCCCAACTCGGCAGCAGCCTATTACAACCTGGGCTTGTTACAGCGGCAGACGGGACAACTGCAAGAGGCAGCCACGTCCTTTTGGCAGGCGCTGGAGGCCGACCCTTACTTTGCGATGGCCTATTCCAACTTAGGGGCATCGCTTTGGGAAGGGGGGAATCTAGATCAGGCGCAGGAATATCTGGAGCGGGCGATCGAACTGCAGCCAGATTTGGGCAATGCTTACTACAATCTGGGGCTGGTGCAGCTCGATCAGCAAGATTACGGTGCAGCAATCAGGTCTTTGCAAACGGCGGAAACGCATACCCCGAATGCACCAGAACCCTCGTTTCACCAGGGGCGAATTTATTTAAGACAGGAAAATTATGACGCGGCGATCGCGGCTTTCAATCGAGCCATTTCCATTTTTCCAGAGTATGTAGAAGCTTATTACAACCTGGGAGTCGCCCAGTATGCACAGGGTAACTACAACGCCTCCCTGGATTCCTTTCGTAAAGCGACAGAATTCAACCCCGGCTACGCCAATGCCTATTACAGCGCGGGTTTATCATTTATCCGCTTAGGCAACTACACCGAAGCGACTGGTGTCTTAGAACATGCCAAGAGCCTCTACATCACCCAAAACAACCCTCAGTGGGCAACAAATACCCAGGCCCAGCTCGATCGCGTTGCTGAGCTGTCGGGTCAGTAAAGTCTGG
>CAZLYS010000068.1:0-11157 GCA_964563415.1 uncultured Halomicronema sp. | reverse complement strand
CCGGAGAAGAGCATCCCTCGCTGATTCCACAACAGCAACCCTAGGGACGGTTACCTTTCATGAAGGGGTCAACGCTAAGTATCTTGTTCTTGCGTGGTGGGAAAACGAAAATGAAATGTTTGTTTCGGTCTCGGTTTGTGAACAGTCGGGTTGGTTAGTAGATTCTGGCAAATATTCATTCTGCCTTTGGGATCTCGAAATCCTTTGGGCAGAGAGAAATATTTATATTGAAACTATGTATAGTGGCAAGGCTGACTTAGACACTTATCGACATCAAAGGCTATACCCTGCATAGCTAAAACAACGTAGGAGCAGACAGAGGCAAAAATCCAGGTATTCATGCCAAATTCCCTTGTTACTCAACTTAGCCGTTATGTCACAAGACCGTGAACTCAGATCCAAGCATTTGTTTTGGCAGCGAATATGGATATGACAGGAACCGATGCGGATCGCCGTGACATCCGTCTGCAGCTTGAACCCGATCTTTCGCCGTCCGAGTTCGTCGATGTTCTCGAACGATCAACTCTTGCTAAACGCCGTCCCGTTGACAATGATGCAGTCATTGCAGGGATGCTGAACCACGCCGACCTGATCGCAACTGTACGAACTTCGGAAGGCCTACTGGTTGGCATTGCTCGAGCAATCACAGACTTTCATTACTGCACTTACCTATCTGACCTTGCCGTTGACGCGGCTTTTCAGCGCCATGGAATTGGTAAACAGCTAATCAGCTTTATTCACGAAAAAGCCGGTCAGAACACAACGCTGATACTGCTATCCGCACCGGCTGCTGTGAATTACTATCCACATATCGGTATGACAAAACATGACTCCTGCTGGATCATTACAGGCGAGACATCAACTTGATCTCCAATCTGGTCACGCTGATAATCGCACTGGTGGCAAGTCATGTACTTACTCCTGGGCAAATCTGCAGAACAAAGCTTTGTAACTGAACGGTAGACGATCCGCTCTCTGTTATTTTCTGCATTGCTCGTCAACTGCCCGTGAACTTGATCGTTAGAAACGCTATTAACCTCGACAGGCGGGAACCTGATCTTCACGACTAGCTTCCCAGAGTTCTGTAGCGATCTGAGACTCGATCTCTGACTCTACCGGCTCGGATAAGTTGGTAAAAAAATCGAGCTCTGTCAGAGCTTCAATCTCATCCACTGAGGTGAGGAAACGGGTATGGTCAAAATTACGCTGGGTGTATCCAGCGCTCACTTGAGGGTAAATAAACGCCAGCACATCAAACGGTTGTTCAGCAGCTTCGTCGGTCTCGCGCACCACAATTTTGAACAACGCCTCAGGAATCGCCACCTCGACTTCATCGCGTTCTGGTTCGCCGATATAGCCCGACGGATACTGGTCAATGACGATGGGGCCAGTCATAATCCACACGGCTCCGTATCGTTGTGCCCAAGCGCCTGTCAGGTTTTCTAAATCAAGCCAGATGCCACTATTAAAACTGCGCCGTTGGGGCACAGCATTCAGCAAGGTGTGGGTATTCCAAGCGGCATCGACGCCCATGCGAGCAGCCAAAAAGCGCATGGCTAAGTGACCCCGCACATACCAATCTCGCTGGTACCGGCGAAACGGGTTGGCATAGCGATAACTAGCATCCAGAGGAGAAGCGCCATCAGCAAATAAAGCGGCATCGGCAAACCAGCGGCTCGGACGATCACCCGCCTCGATACAATCGCCCTCAAAGCGTTTTACCTCATGAGACACCCAATTGGGAATGCCCAGCACATCATTACTGCCGTCGCCGTTGTCATCATCAAGGGAATCAAAGCTAACCGTAAAGGCTCGAAACTCTCGCAGGTTTTCGGCAGGGGCGATCGCAAAGCGGGTGTGATCATAGGTCGGATCAAGCACAATAGGCCGCTGATGAAACGATGAAAGTTGTGCGATCGCGGGCAATGCTTGATGCAGCACAACTCCGGCAACCAAGGCTCCAATCAGCAGCTTCAGAGAGTTCATGACTTGTTCCTCGCGTGTTTATCCACCCTGAATCATTTGTATAAGCAGACGAGTCACAGCGATCAACCAGATTAAGTTATGTGTAATGAATCGCCCGGCCATCCGTCTTACTGACAATACGACACTCACTCATGACCCAGCGCTACTTGCTGAATCAATCAAGTTTACGGCGACAAAATAGCTCAATCGAGCTTTAGGGGAACTGGTGAGGGTGTCGTCAGGTGGTTGCGATCGCGGGTGATCTCAATGGCAATATTGCCCAAAAAACTGGGCACTGGGGGTGTGAGTTTGGTCAGTTTGACCGTGATCTGAGTCAGGCGATCGTCACTTTGGAGAACGACTTTGGCGATTTCGCTAGCGATAGTTTCCACCAGGTTAAAGGGCTGATGTTGAATCAGGTGCTGCACTGCCTGCACCGCTTCGGAATAGTCGTAGGTATCCGTCAAGACATCTGAAGCCCCAGCAGCAGACAGATCAAATAGGAGAACTAAATCGACCCGAAACCATTGTCCGAGGACATTTTCTTCTGGTAGCGCACCTGAATAGCCAAACGCGCGAATATCGTTGACGTAAATTTTGTCCATGAACCAAAAGCAAGGAAAGCCGGAAACGATATTAATCGCAGGATGTCAGCTTTGGCAACGGACAAAGGTCAACGAGACCAATCCGCAGCTAAGGAGCGTCCATCCTTACAGAGGAAGAAGACCAGGCTTGAACTCGCTCATGAAGAGAATTTGACAGCGCGATCGCCGTCAAATTAGTTGGGCAAACCCCGTCTTGAGGAAGCGTTTCAAGGCTTACAGCAAGTTTCGATGGGTAAAGGGTTGGGCCTCTGCACCAGAATAGGTCGCCACAATGTGTCCATCGCCCACCAGATGATACTTGTAGGTCACTAGCCCTTCTAACCCCACCGGGCCACGGGGCGGCATGGTTTGAGTGCTGATGCCCACCTCAGCCCCAAAGCCATAGCGAAACCCGTCGGCAAAGCGTGTGGAGCAGTTGTGGTAGACTCCAGCCGCATTCACCTGGCTACGAAACGTCGCGGCGGCAGCAGCATCCTCAGTGACGATCGCATCTGTGTGTCGCGAGCCGAAGGTATTGATGTGAGCGATCGCCGCCGACAGCGAATCTACTACCTTGATGGCTAAGACCAGATCACTGTATTCCGTGGCCCAATCGTCTTCTGTCGCCGGGATAATGTTCGGAAGCATGGACTGCGTGAGGGCATCGCCCCGCAGTTCCACCCCTTCCTGTCGCAGAGCAGCAGCTATTTGGGGCAAAAACTCCGCCGCGATCGCTCGATGCACCAATAGCGTTTCAATCGCATTGCAGGCAGAAGGATAGCCTACCTTAGCATCAACCGCGATTTTAATCGCTTTGGCAAAGTCGGCAGCCTCGTCTACATAGAGATGGCAGATGCCGTCAGCATGTCCCAAGACAGGGATACGGGTATTGTCTTGCACAAACCGTACAAAGGAATTGGAGCCCCGAGGAATGATGAGATCCAGGTAGCCTTCCAAGGCCAACATGGCGCGGGTTTCTTCTCGGGTCGTTAAAAGCTGCACCGCGTCGGGGTTTACCCCAGCTTGCTCTAATCCCTTCCGAATGGCCGTCACCAGCGCCTGACAGGAGCGCACCGCTTCCTTACCACCTTTCAAAATGACACCATTGCCCGACTTAACCGCTAGGCTTGAAATCTGCATGACGGCATCGGGGCGAGACTCAAAAATGACGCCTAGGACTCCCAGGGGGGCACTAATGCGCTGTAGTTCCAATCCCGCATCCAGTTCCGTGTGAATTTGTACCGCACCCACAGGATCTGGCAGCTTAGCGACATCTCGTACGCCCCCAATGGCACCAGCCAGCTTGACAGCATCCAACTTGAGACGTCCGTAAAGTGGTTTCGCCAAATGATCGGCGATCGCCGCCTCACAGTCCGCCGCATTGGCCGCCAAAATAGTCTCAGTATGCGCTTCTAAGGCATCAGCAACCGCCATAATGGCGCGGTTTTTCGCCTCAGTAGATAGCGGCGCGAGTTGTTGAGCGGCGGCCCGAGTACGTTGGGCAATCGGCAATAAATTCACCGAACTGTTTGCTTGATCCGCGATCGCTGCCTGAGATACCGTCATCGTTTCAAGTTTCCGAACCATGGTGCAGTTCCCAATTCTAACAAAACCGCCCGAACCAGATAAGATTCGAGCGGTTTTGCAGAGGATTATGCAGTTGTCGTGAGCCGATTAAATCAGCGTCAACTCCGGATATTCCGCAATCATCTCGTCAGACGTCAAAGTTTCGCCTGAAGCCTGCGGGGTCCAGAGAATTTCGACCGCCAAGAGGCGATCGCTAGAAACTGCTCCCAGAGTGCTTAGCGCCTGCCGCACATCTTGAGTCGAAGACACCTTAGGTAGATTTAACTTGCCCTGGGTCGCCACAATCACTGAAGCCACAAGATATTGCCCTGGCTCAGCCGTCGTCAACTCACCTGGCTCGGCCGTCTTCGCTTCAGACTGTTGCAAACGATTGTTGACGTTACTAACGCTCTCGCCAGTAAATTTGCTGCGCTCGGTCAAGGCCAGTTGATTGAACTTTTGCTCCGCCGACAGCAAGCGGGTCGATTCAGTCTGCGCGGTGGCGTACTGCCAATATTCAGGATGGCGCAACAAAGACAAAGTCGCTTCTTGCAAAACCTGAGTGAGCCCAGCAGCAGAAGACGTGTCGGCCGACAGGGCCATGCGATTGAGATCTTCCTGTAAGGAACGGGCTTCGGCCAGCAAGCCGATCTGCAGTTTAGCCACAGAGACCGACGGGTTATCAACGGCAGCTACGCCCCCGTTTTCGCCGCCCATTTCTCGCACGGTGCGCAGAATGAAATTAGCGAGACCAATAAACAAAATGATGGTGAAGAGGCCACCAAAGCCGCCACCAAAGCCAAACAGCGGGATTAAAAAGGGAAAACCAAAGCCCCCTCCTGGATAGTATCCACCGCCGGCGGGGCTGCGATAAGAAGGGCTAGGGGCGACCCGAGTAGGCGCTCGGAAACTACCGCCGCCAATACGCCCGCCAGCTCGGGCAGCCAGAGCCCCGTCCGCATGGCCAAACACTAAAACACCCACTAAGGCGATCGCCATGATCGGCTTAATCAGGGGCTTGAGACGACTAAAAAGGTTGTGAAGCTTGAAACCCATAATGCTATCCAGACAGTTTTATCGCGAATTCATAGCGAAATAGCAATGCTAATGCTTGTAGATAACCCACAAGGCGTTAGCGTGATCGCATTTATAAATACTGTAACGCTTCTTCAACAAGGCCCTGGCGAACTTAACCTCATTTTTGGATGGGGAATTTCCTCACCTCAAAAGTCGCTAGCGCCAATCTTATCAATTGAAACTTGCTGTAGCTAACAGTTTAGTGTCGCCAGCCTAACAGTGAGTAGAGAATCTAGGGGTGGTGGTGTTTAATGTTACAAGACCAGGTAACATCTACATCGAATACATCGAAACCATAGTCGTTAACTAACCGTTTCGTTATGCTGTAGGTCTCTTTGTTCGTCATATCGCCAATGCTAGAGAAGGCCTCAGCCGTATTCGCATTAAGCATCTACTAATAACTAACAATGTTTAAAAATAAGTTTCAGCGTCGAGCGTTGACCCTATTTTGTCTAACTTTATTGGCTAGCTTCATAACGTTGGTGGCTCCTCTATGGGCGCAGAATTCAATTGATGTTAGCGGCAACCGCTCGCTTAGAGTCCAAGATATTTCTGGAAATGTTCAGTACTTTACAACCAACACAAGCTACCCAGCTCAAGTTGGCGGTCAGCTAACGGCAGTCGGGGATGGAGTGCGTACGGGCAATGGCTCCTCTTGCACACTAGCCGTCGACGTTGGAGTTGGCACGATTGCACTACGTGAAAATACTGAACTTCTGATTCAAGAATTAGCCTTCGCAGAAGATAATGGTCGCATTACTCGACTATCCGTTCCCCAGGGAAGTGTCACACTGAATTTACGCCGGTTTACCCACCGAGGCTCAGAATTAGAAATTGAAACGCCTTCGGGCGTGAGTGGTGTTCGGGGAACTGAATTTGGAATTATCGTGCATCCTGAGGATCAACGCACATCAGTCGCGACTGAAACGGGAGCAGTGTTTGCTGAAGCCGTTGGCACGACTGTAGATGTGCCCGATGGCTTTCAAACCCTCATGCGGGTAGGAGAGCCTCCGCTAGAGCCGCAGCCGATTCCGGCTGAACCTGTTTTTGAGTATCGGGTTGAAGAATCGATCCGTAATTCCGTGCGCTATCTGGTTTTGGTTGGACGAATTGATCCCATTAACCAGATATATGTTGCAGATGAACTACAGGATGTGACAGAAACGGGAGAGTTCCGCTATGAGTCCTTGGCCTATCGAGGAGTCAGCATTCAAGTCAATATAGTCACACCTTTAGGGGATGTAACCACTTATGACATCTCCCTTCTCTAAACGAGCTTGGCGACTCTTACCTGGGATGGTAGCCAGCTTGATCACCGTAGGGTTGTATCAAACAGGGGCGATCGCTCCCCTAGAGGATGCAGCCTATCGCGGCTTGTTTAGATTGCGGGGTGCACAACCCTGGGATGAGCGCATTGTCTTGGTGACTATTGATGACAAGACGCTGGCTCAACTGGGGCAATTTCCCTTGGCTCGAGACCATTACACCCAACTGTTGCAAAAGCTATCAGAGTCTGACTCTGCAGTGATTGGCTTTAATATTCTCTTTGCTGAATCCGGCTCTGGGGATGAAGCCTTTGCCCAAGCAATCGCCGCCGCCGGTAATGTCGTACTCGCTTCTGCCGTGGATGCACAAGGGCGTCCTCTGCCCCCGGTTGAACCCTTGCGTCAGTCCGCGATCGCCACTGGTCACATTCTCAGCGACCCTGGGAGCGACGGTTTGGTGCATCATATTTCTCCTATTCGGGGGCAACACCTAGCGCTCAGTTTAGTGGTGGCCGATACCTACGGACAACAGTTGTCAACCCCAGTTGAGCTACCGCCTTTAGATAATCTTCTGTGGATTAATTGGCCAGGGTCGCAAGCGACGTTATCTCAGTATTCACTTAGTGATGTGGTGTCAGGCCACATTGCCCCAGGCACCTTTGACGACAAAATTGTCTTAGTCGGCATGACGGCTACGGGTATTGATGCCCTGCCCACCCCTTATGACTACACCCCCCCCAGCAGCGGCTTGTTATTGCACGCTGCCACACTAGATAACGTGCTGCAACAACGGACCTTGCAGCCGATATTATTTCGCGGGGGCTGGATGCTGCTACTGGTGACCATGCCCGCTGTGAGTTACTGGCTATTTGGGCGGTCTTTTCGCCAGCAATGGCTCATTGCAGTCATTGGGATGGGTAGCTGGGTGGGACTCAGCGTGCTGCTGTTTCATGGGCTGTATTGGTGTCCGGTGGTGCCGCCGCTGCTGCTCTGGGGGTTGACCAGCACGGGCACCATTTTGAGTCAGCAGTTTCGGGCGAACCGAGCCCTGCAGCAGTTACTGGCTGACCTTTGGCAGCATTACCGTCAAGAGCCTGCGCCCACCCTCTGGCCTGCAGCCCCCCCTGATATCACTGCAGCCGACTTGGGGCCAGAAGTGGCTAAATTAGCCGAGTTGGCCAATGCTTGGGGCTGGGCTCAGGCAACTCAGAGTGCGATTTCTCAAACAGCGCCCATAGGCTTGTTAGCCGCCGATGCCCAGGCGGAAGTTTGGTATTGCAATGCCCTAGCGATGCAGTGGCTGCCCATTCAACTCCAGCAGTCATTGACCACCGCCCTCGTGCCCCACTGGCTCGACCGTCAAACTTGGCAGTCAGTCAATGAGCGGTTTTCCCGAGGGGAGTCGATCGCGCCAATTGAATGTCAACAAGGCACCTATTGGTTTGAACTCCGCTTCACCGGCTTAGAAAATATTGCACAACCGAACCCTTTGCTCAGCGATGGCCGTCAGGGGGTGCTCCTACTCATTGAAAATATCACTCATCGCAAAGCCATTGAATTGCAACTGCGATCGCTGAATCGAGGCCTGGAGAACGAAATTCGCCAGCGAGCAACGGAACTAGAGACGATCAACCGGAATCTCATCCAGGAAATTCTGGAACGGCAGCAGGCCCAAGCCCAACTCGCCCACCAAGCCCTACACGATGAGTTAACAGGACTGCCCAATCGAGTCCAACTCAAAGCTCGGCT
This sequence comes from uncultured Halomicronema sp., assembly GCA_964563415.1. Taxonomy (GTDB): domain Bacteria; phylum Cyanobacteriota; class Cyanobacteriia; order Phormidesmidales; family Phormidesmidaceae; genus Halomicronema. The sequence continues at coordinate 2,951 of CAZLYS010000068.1, read as the reverse complement.
CACGGAATTGATGACCCAGTTCCATCGCCGGGGGACACCCTTTGCCGTTTTATTTATTGACTGCGATCGCTTTAAGCTCGTCAATGACTCCTTTGGGCATTTGGTGGGTGATCATTTATTGCAGGCGATCGCCCAACGCCTCCGCCAAAGCGTCGCCAAAACCGATCTCGTGACGCGCTTTGGCGGGGATGAATTCACGCTATTACTCACCCACATTCGTGATGAGCAGGCGGCGATCGCAGTCGCTCAACGCCTCCGCCACCAACTCCAAAAGCCCTTCTTCATTGGTAATCGGCAACTTTATACGGGCTGCAGCATTGGTATCGTGCTGGGTGATGCTGCTTATCAGGAAGCCGATGAAATGCTCCGCGATGCTGATATCGCCATGTACCAAGCAAAGCGTAGCGGTCGTGGGAGTGTTTTATTCCAACCAGAAATGCACCTTGCCGTGCGCTCATCACTACAGCTAGAGACCGACTTACGCCGTTCTTTACCACAGCAAGAGCTGACAGTACACTACCAGCCCATTTTTGGCATTGAAACCCAAGAAATTGTCGGCTTTGAAGCCTTGCTGCGCTGGCACCATCCTGAATTAGGTCTCGTCAGACCCGATCAATTTATTCCTATTGCAGAAGAGACTGGAATGATCATTCCCATTGGGCAATGGGTGCTGCAACAGGCGTGTGAGCAACTCCACAACTGGCAAAGTCGGCATCTACTGTCGGCTGACACATTTATGAGTGTCAATCTGTCAGCCCAGCAATTTAATGAAACCCTACTGCTTGACCGCATCGATAAAGCTCTGGAAGAAAGTCAATTAGAAAGTTGCTGCCTCAAACTCGAAATTACCGAGAGCGCTCTCATGACGAACTCAGAGCAAGCAGTAAATACTTTTAACGAGTTGAAAGATCGAGGCATCCGTTTAGGTATTGACGACTTTGGCACTGGGTATTCTTCTCTCAGCTATCTGCACCACTTTCCCCTTGATGTTTTGAAAGTCGATCGCTCCTTTATCCAGCGCATGACCAGCGGCCAAAAACATCTCAGCATTGTGCAGGCCATCAAAACCTTGTCTTACCACTTCAATCTGACCATGGTGGCCGAAGGTATTGAAACTGAAGCTCAGATGGAACATTTACGAGACATGAAATGTAGCCTGGGACAAGGCTATTTCTTTTCACCCCCGATGGATAGCCAATCCTTAGAAGAGGAATATCTCGTCGGTACCATGGTGGGCAGATATAGCAATCCGTATAAAGGTCAGGTCAGTTAGGCGTTGCTGATGTTTGGGATGAATTGAGTCGCTACCCAAGAAACGGTTGCACCAACGATAACGGAGAGCGGGCATCTTGCCCGCGATCTTAAATCCCTGATTCATCCTGCGATTCAGCAACACCGTCAATTAAAGTGGACGAAAAGTGTGGAGCACTGCTGCTGCCTGCTGCCTACAGTCTCGACCTGCGCCAGAAAGCAATCGCCGCGCTCGAAGCAGGGCACTCCAAAGCCGCTGTCGGTCGGTTGATAGGCATTGGCACCACGACGCTGACCGAGTGGCATAATCGGTACCGCGCGAGCGGTGAGGTCGCCGCCAAGCAAGGCTACCAACGGGGGCATAGTCATAAAATCACGGATTGGGAGGAGTTTCGTGCGTTTGCCGTGACGCACGGAGACAAGACTCAGGCCGAAATGGCCCAGTTATGGCCCGAGGCGATTAGCGAAGATACTATCGGGCGGGCGCTCAAACGAATTGGCTTCACGCGCAAAAAAAGACGTATCTCTACGTCGAAAGGGACTCGGAAGAGCGTCAAGCCTACGACACTGAGTTAGCGCAATTTGAGGCCCACTAACGGGTGTATCTCGACGAGGCGGGCATCAATAACACAGAAGACGATGGGTATGGTTGGTGCCCCAAAGGCGAACGATTTGCCGCCGAGCGCCGAGGGAACCGCACCGAACGCGTCAGTTTTATCGCCGCCTGGTATCAGCATCGACTGGTGGCCCCGCTGACCGATGAGGGGTACTGTAACCGCGCGGTCTTCGAACCATTTGACTACAGCTATCGCAGAATACGAAATACGGAAGTCGGAAGTCAGAATGGCAATGCTTGTCAGCTATCTAGGACGACCTGTTCAAACTGCAGCTTGCGATATTTCTGCATGCCAAGATCGTCATTCACCTGCAAAAAAGCGGAAGTGTGACTGCTCAACGCTCCCGCTCTGAACCTCAAATTTGTGGACTTGCCTAAGCTGCCAGTTGCTTAGCCACCTTATCTGCTTTCAACATGTGATAAGTAATGAACAACTGGGTTAGCGCCAACGGGTAGCTTTGCAAAGTCTCGCCGGTAGTACCGACTAGCTTCCCGATTTCGTCATTACCCTCAAGGCTACAGAATTGGCCCAAATAAGGTACTTCGCTGCAGAGAATGCGCTCCAGTTCTTGCACCTGCTCTTGAGTTGCATGGCCATCGATTTCCAGCACATCCACAGGCTTACTCATATCCCGATCCAACACTAGGCGAATGGAATCACCGAGGTGATTGCCCTGATCATCCAAAATGTGGGTGAAATCAGGGTGAGGAATTGTCGGCCGCAGGACCAGCTTGACGTTTAGCAGCAGATCATCTTTTCCACCATTGCCCTCAGCTGGCGGATAGAAGCTCACGATCACGTCTGCCCATTGCCGCTGGGGACGAATAAAGGCTTCTGAATCAGGTTCCCGCGCTTTAAGCTGATCGATAACCTGATCCTCGGTATAGCCACGTTTGCGCGTGTCACGCTTAATTTTCCAGCTAGCACGGATTTCCTCAGGTGGGGCTAAATACACCATGACGTCATAGCAGTCACGGGCGATCGCGGTGGAATAACCCAGTAACCCTTCGACAATGACGAACTTGGTTGGCTTGATATATTCCGGCGCGTCAAACATGCCTGTGGTGTGGTTGTAAATCGGCT
>CAZLYS010000067.1:9509-11190 GCA_964563415.1 uncultured Halomicronema sp. | reverse complement strand
CCTTGAACCCCTCTAACGACTGGATTCCCACCACTGCAATGACTTGGGATGAACAGTACGTCCGCCTGCCCGATTGGTCACAATTGACGTTTGGCAATTTGCCGCCGCTGATGAGCGATGGCAGCTTTACGGCTCCGGAAGACATCATTCAAAGTCTGGGATATGACCTCTCCCGGCAATGGACGGCGGGACAGTCTGTGGAGACGGTGCTGAAGCTGGGCGACTTTCAGACCAGTCTTTATTTGCAGCTCTTTAGTCTGGAGAACATTGCCGACATTGCCCAACTTGGCCTCAATCAGATTGCTTTGGGCGCTTTAGATTTGGCGAGTTGGCAAACGATTGAAGATTTAGTGGCCGCAATTCCGACTCTGGGGAATCTAACGCTTGAACAGGTGCCACCGCTATCCGACCTGATGGATCTGGTGTCGCCTCAGAGCTTGCAGGCAACCGTCAGTGATTTGACGCTGTCTGAGGTTGTGACGCAATTTCCCGACCTGGCGCAGGAATCACTCGGGCAACTGGGAGAGCAGCTGAGTCAATTTGCTCTGACCGACATTCCCGGACTTTCCACGGCCCCGCTCCAAGCCTTTCGCGATTGGGGCAACAGCACACTGTTGGGAGTCCCCGGTTTATCCGCTGTGCCCTTTGATCAGATGCCGAACCCGCTGTCATTTACGGGGGCGATCGGGCAGATTGACATCGTGTTTGGTCCCGCAGAAACCCAGCGACAGCAAACCGTCTCTGGCAGTTATGCCAAAGGCTTCCAGGTGCCTTGTGAGCAAGACTGCGGTCATATTGAGCTAACGGGTCTGCCGGAACTCCAGGGCAAGCAGTGGATTTCGGGTCAGTTTCAGTCAGTTGAGGGCGGTGAAGGAATACTGGCATCCGTTAACGGTGGGCAAGAGCCGACCGGACGGCATCCCTTTGGTGAAGCTTTCAAGGTCGTCGTCTGGGATGTGGATGAAAGCAACGGCACCGTCAGCACGGCGATGTTCTTCCGCATGTGCCAACGAGGCGGCTGGTTTGCGCCGGACTTGGGCTGCACGCCCTATTTCATCGGCCCTGTGCCCTTCCTCACCTATCGGGAAACCGAGTTTCTGCTGTTAGGTCCCTTAGAGCAGACGAGCGCTTCGTCAACATCTTTACCTCTGGCCGCTGGAGTGACTTCTGAGCATTCAGCAGCTGCTTCAGAAAGTTCCCCAGCTCCGTTCCTGAACAGTATCAATACTTGTCAGCCCATTTCGGGCGAAACGGCAACCTCAGCACTAATCGATCAGATCGTGCCGCCCGAAAGGCAGGCCAACGCGATCGGCCCGTTCGTATGTGATGGTCAGGATAATTGTGGACGATCGCTCGGGCGCTATGGCTTGATGAGTTACCGACCCGAGGTACGAGCACTCATCGAATCGCAGCCTGGCGGAGCAGACTTCTTGGCTCGCATCGACGCTGGAGAGGCAATCGCGGATGAAGAATTGCCGTCATTCTTACCGCTAGCGACTCAACAGCATCAGCTGCAAATCGATTTAAATTCGCTGACGCAGCAGGCTCAGCAGGAAGGGCTTGCTGGAACGGCGCTGCTGGAGCGGGTCAATCAGCTGTACTGGGGCGGGACGGGAATTCCCAACGAGGCGATCGTCGCCGATATTCATGGGAAAGTGCCTAATTTGTCTGAACCGCTTTC